>NZ_JBSGZD010000335.1:0-8248 GCF_053610825.1 Streptomyces sp. NPDC054863
CGACGGGCTGGGGCGTCTGCTGCTCCTCCTCGGTCCTGCCGTCCTGCTGTGGCGGCACCGCATTCCGGTTCCGGTGGTGTTCGTGACCGCGGCGACCGTGCTGGCCTACCTGGGTGCCGGATACGCGTACGGTCCGGTCTTCGTCACCGTCGCCGTCGCGTCCTTCACCGCCGTGGTGCAGGGCCACCGCGTCGCCGCCTGGAGCGCGCTCGGTGTGCTGTGGGGCGGGCATCTGCTCATCGGGCACTGGCTGTACCGGTGGCTGCCGCCGGCCGGTGACGGGTCCACCTCATGGGGCTCGGAAGCGGCCATGGCCGCCTGGATGGCCGCGATCCTCGCCGCCTCCGAACTGCTCAGGGTCAAGCGTCAGCAGCGGGCGCACGCCCGAGCCGAACGGGCCGCCGCCGAGAGGCGTCGCGCCGACGAGGAACGCCTGCGGATGGCCCGCGAACTGCACGACGTCCTCGCGCACAGCATTTCCGTCATCAACGTCCAGGCGAGCATGGGCCTCGCCCTCCTCGACACCGACCCCGAGCAGGCCCGTACGGCACTCACCACCATCAAGGCCGCCAGCAAGGAGGCGCTCGGCGAGGTCCGTCAGGTCCTCGACACCCTGCGCACCCCCGGCGACGCGCCCCGGGCCCCGGCCCCCGGCCTCGACCGGCTCCCCGAGCTGGTCGAACAGGCCGCCGCGGCAGGCCTCACGGTCCGTACGCAATCGGCCGGAGAAGCGCGGCGGCGCATCCCGCCGGGCGCCGACCTCGCGGCCTTCCGCATCGTCCAGGAGGCGCTGACCAACATCGTCCGGCATTCCGGTTCGCGTACCGCCGAGGTCCTCGTCAGCCACACTCCGGACGGACTCCGGCTGCGTATCGACGACGCGGGACCGGCCACCGGCGGCGACGCGGGCGGCAGCGGCAACGGACTCGCCGGAATGCGGGAGCGGGCGGCGGCCCTGGGTGGCACGATCGAGGCGGGCCCGCGCCCCGACGGCGGCTTCCGGGTCGAGGCCGACATTCCGCTGGCCGCTGCGGGCGAAGCCACGGGGAACGCCGCCGGGGAAGCCACGGGGAGCGCCGCCGGGGAAGTCACCGGGAACACCGCCGGGGAAGCCACGGCGAAAGCCGCCGGGGAAGCCGCCGGGCAGGCCACGGGGAAAGAGGGAACGCTGTGATCAGGGTGCTGCTCGCCGACGACCAGGCGCTGGTGAGGGCCGGATTCCGGGCTCTGCTGGGTGCCCAGCCCGACATCGAGGTGGTGGGCGAGGCCGCCGACGGGGAGGAAGCCCTGCGGCTCGTACGCGAACTGCGCCCGGACGTCGTCCTGATGGACATCCGGATGCCGCGGCTCGACGGGCTGGCCGCCACCCGGCTCCTCACCGAGGACACCTCCCTCGACGGCACCAAGGTCGTGATGCTCACCACCTTCGAGCTCGACGAGTACGTCTTCGAGGCGATCCGCTCCGGAGCCTCGGGCTTCCTCGTCAAGGACACCGAACCCGAGGAACTCCTGCGCGCGGTAAGGGCGGTGGTGGGCGGCGACGCACTGCTCTCGCCCGGAGTGACCCGCCGGCTGATCGCCGAGTTCGCCGCCCGTTCGAAGGAACCCGCAGAAGCGGGTGCACTGCGCGAACTCACCGACCGGGAGCGGGAGGTGATGGCACTGGTCGGCATCGGCCTCTCCAACGAGGAGATCGCCCGCCGCCTCGTCGTCAGCCCGCTCACCGCCAAGACCCACGTCAGCCGCACCATGGTCAAGCTCGGCGCCCGCGACCGGGCCCAACTGGTCGTCCTGGCCTACGAGTCGGGGCTGGTACGGCCCGGCTGGCTGGGCTGAGTCCCGGGCGCGCCCTTGTAGCGCCACAGCACGTACACGACGCGTACGACGAAGACCACGCCGCCGAGTGCGGCGCCCGCGATGTCCAGGTTCTTCGTGAGGGGCGCCGAGAGGTCGAAGAGGGCGGCGGGAGGGACGGTCAGCGCGAAGAAGGCGACGAGGGCCAGGGCGAGGGCGCTGAGCAGGGCGTACCCGGTCTCGGTGGTGATGGCGTCGCGCTGAGCCTGCGTTCTGCTCCCCATGTGCCGAAGTGTGTCAAACCGTGCGGGCGGTGGGAAGAGCGGACGGTGGGCGGAGCGCCGAAGAGAGGGTCCGTGACGGTGCGGCCGGGTACTACCAGGTGATTCCGGACAACTCCCGCCAGACGGTGGCCGGTTCGGGATCTCCGGTGAGCGTGACGGCTTCCGTCGGCAGCCTGTTCCACAGGGTCGCGTAGAGCAGTTCGGGTGGCCCGCTCAGCTCGGTGTCGGCCGGTCCTTCGTCGGTGCGTACGGTCCGGGGCGGGGCGTCCTTCGACAGGTGCAGGGTCCAGACGGCGGCCGGGGCGAGCGAGGCGGACCCGGTGGTGGCGGCGCGTGCCGGGGCGCTGTCCGTCGCCCGGATCCGCAGGATGCGCGGGCGGTCGGTCCTGACCCGGCTGCGCCCGCGCCCGTGGAACGCGGTCACTAGCTCGTCGATCCCGTCCAGTGCGAACTCCGGGCTCACTCCCGTGAGTTGGGCACCCGTGGCGGCCTCCGCGTCCATCCGGTGCACCGCTGTCTCGTGCGCCTGGCGCCGCGCCCAGAAGGCGAGCGGGGACGGTGCGGGCAGGAACGTCCAGCACTCCAGGTTCGCCGGAGCCCCGCGAAGTGCCGCCACCAGCGCCGCGTGCCCCTCCCGGAACCAGGCCAGCAACTCCGCCCCGTCGAGGTCCGGTTCGCCGCCGTCGCCCTGCATGTCCCGGTGGCCGTGGGCCACGTGCACCGTGGCCCAGCGGTGCACCGTCCCGGTGTGCCGCAGCAGGCCGCGCACCTGCATGCCGGGGCAGGTGGGGACGTCGGCGGCGGTACCGGCAGCCTCGGCGGCCGATGCCAGCAACGCCCCTTCCTCGACAAGGGAGTTGATGAACGCATCGATTCTCATACGGCCGGTCCTGTCACGCCCCGCGCCGCCGCACGGTGTCCCCCGCGCAGCAGCCGCACGAGGAGCCCCAGCGCGTACGCCTGGAACAGGACGGACAGGACGAGGGCCGGATAGAGGAAGGCGGCGGAGTCGGCCACGCTGCTCGCCAGCAGATCGCCGCCGATCAGGAACACGAAGACGGTCGGCGCGGCGAGCAGGAACAGCCAGACCCCGGCCAGCGAGGCGTCGTCGTGCGTGACGAAGAGCATGTCGACGGTGACGAACAGCGCGGCCACGGTGACCAGGGCCAGATAGGCCAGGGACACCGGGTTGCGGAAGGTGAGTTGTGCGAGACCGTGCATGCGAGGTGCTTTCATCCCGTCCCCCCAAGTGGATGGTCGGCCTTCATCGTGCCCCCGAGCCGGCGGTTCCGCCTGAGTACCGCTACCTAATGGCTACCTATTCGGCCACCCGCGACGTGGCGTCGCGGGCGGCCATGCCGAGGCACGAGGCGGCTGCGGCCAGCACCGCCACCGTGGTCAGCGCGACCGGCAGCGTGAACCAGTCGGCCAGGAATCCGATGGCGGGCGGGCCGAGGAGCATCCCGCTGTAGCCGAGCGTCGAGGCCGTGGCGACGCCGCTCGGACCGGACAGCTCGCCCGCCCGGGACACGGCGACGGGGAAGATGTTCGCCAGCCCGAGCCCGGTCACGGCGAAGCCGAGCAGGGCGAGCCACAGCGTGGGCGCGAGGGAGCCCAGGAGCATCCCGGCGGCGGCGGTCGCGCCGCCCGCCACCAGGGTCGTGGTCTGTCCGAGGCGCTCCAGGAGGGTCGTGCCGGTCAGCCGCCCGACGGTCATGGCCAGCGCGAAGAGCGCGTACCCGGCGGCGGCCGTGCCGGGGTGGGCGCCCAGGTCCTCCTGCAGATGCAGCGGGCCCCAGTCGGCGATGGCGCCCTCGCCGTACGCGGTGCACAGGGCGATGACCCCGAACAGGACGACGGTGCGGCGCTCGCGCCGCCCGGACGTGCGGCGGGGCAGGTTGTCCGAATGTCCCGGCACAGGGGCGGGTGCGGTGCCCGCCGGCTGTTCCGGTCCAGAAAGAGGCGCAGGGCCTGCCGGCTGATCCGGTGCGGAAAGAGGCGCAGGGCCTGCCTGCTGGTCCGGTGCGGAAAGAGGCGCAGAGTCCGTCGGCCGTTCCGGCGCGGGTGCGGTGCCCGTCGGTGGCCGGGACTCCCGCAGCAGGGTGGGGCCGGCCGCCGCCGTGACCAGCAGTCCCAGCGCGGTCAGCGCCGTCAGGTGCGCGGTCGGCGAGAGACCGCCCGCGACCAGTCCGCCGAGCCCGGCACCGACCATGCCGCCCAGGCTGAACGCCGCGTGGAAGCTCGGCATCACCGGGCGGCGCAGCGCCGTCACCAGGTCGACGGCCGCGCTGTTCATGGCGACGCTGATGCCGCCGTACAGCGCACCGAACACCAGCAGTACGAGGCCGAGTGCGAGCGGCGAATGCGTCAGCGGAGGCAGCGCGATGCTCAGCGAGAGCAGCGCCCCGCAGAAGACCGTGACCCGTGCGCTCCCGAAGCGGCTGCACAGCCGCCCCGTCAGGGTCATCGTGATCACGGCCCCCGCCGAAACCCCGAGCAGTGCGAGCCCGAGTGCGCTGGCCGAGGCGGAGGTCTGCTCCTTGATGGCCGGGATCCTGACCACCCACCCGGCGAAGATGAAGCCGTCGAGGGCGAAGAACAGGGTCAGCGCGGTGCGGAGACGGGACAAGGAAGGTGCGGCGGTGGTTCCGCCCGGTCCCCCCGATGCGGCCGTCCGGACTTTGTTTAGGTTCGGCACAAAGTCAGCATAGGGGGAGCCCCCGCACGGGGCAAAACGCTCCGGGGTCGTGGCAGACTCCACTTCATGAACGGCAACGGGACCAGGGTGACCAGCACCAGAACGAAGTTGGAGAGGGGCCGCGGAGCGCTCGGCCCCGCGCTGGAACTCGTGCACACCGGACGCGCGCCCACCCGCGCCGTGCTCACCGCGGAGCTCGGTGTCACCCGGGCCACCGCCGGAGCGGTCGCCGCCGAACTCGAAGCGCTCGGACTGATCCGCGTCGACTCCAGGCCCGGCGCCGCAGCCGGATCGCAGGGCCGCCCCTCGCACCGGCTGACCGTCGACGACACGGGCCCCGTCGTGCTCGCCGCGCAGGTGCACGCCGACGGCTACCGTGCGGCGCTGGTCGGCCTCGGCGGCCGGATCGTCGCGACGGCGCCCGGCTGCGAGGTGATCGACGCCGACCCGGCACAGGTCATCGGCTCGGTCGTGGCCGCGGGCGCCCAACTGCTGCGGGACAGCGGACGCAGGTGCGCCGGAGCGGGCCTCGCCGTCCCCTCGGCGGTCGCCGAACCCGAGGGCACCGCCCTCAACCCGCTGCACCTGGCCTGGCCCGCGGGCTCGCCCGTCCGCCAGATCTTCGCCGAGCGCGTCGCCGCGGCAGGCATCGAAGGCCCCGCCTTCACCGGCAACGACGTCAACCTCGCCGCCCTGGCCGAGCACCGGCACGGCGCCGGACGGGGCGCCCAGCACCTCCTGTGCGTCGCCACCGGACACCGCGGCGTCGGCGGCGCACTCGTCCTCGACGGCCGCCTGCACAGCGGGAGTTCGGGCCTCGCGCTGGAGGTCGGCCACCTCACGGTGAACCCGGCCGGCCGCCCCTGCCACTGCGGCAGCCGCGGCTGCCTCGACGTCGAGACGGACCCCCTCGCCTTCCTCGCGGAGGCGGGGCGCACGCCGGGACCCGAGGTCTCCCTGCTCCAGCAGTCGCGCGACCTGCTCCGCGAGGAGTACGCGGACGTGGCGGTACGCGGCGCGGCCCGGGCCCTCGTCGACCGGCTCGGCCTCGGCCTCGCCGGTCTTGTCAACATCCTCAACCCGGACCGGATCATCCTGGGCGGCCTGCACCAGGCCCTCCTCGCTGCCGAACCCGACCGGCTGCGCGCCGTCGTGGCCGACCGCAGTCTGTGGGGCCGCAGCGGCGGCGTACCGATCCTGCCGTGCACGCTCGACCACAACTCCCTCGTCGGCGCGGCGGAGTTGGCCTGGCAGCCGGTACTGGACGACCCGCCGGCGGCACTGGGCGCCGGGGCGGCCGTCTGACCGGGGCAGGGGTTCCCGCCCGACGTGGCGGACGCTCCTGCCGATCTTGCTAGGGTCCGCCCATGACTGTCACCCCCGCCGACGTACGGCTGGCCGCCGGACTCTCCGCCGACACCCTGCGCCGCGCCCGCGACGCCGACTGGAGCGTCCGAGCCGGTGCGCTGGAGTGGAACTGCTGGGAGACCGCCGAGCACCTGATCGACGACCTCTTCTCGTACGCCGTCCAGCTCGCCTCCGAACGCACCGACATCGACGTGCCGTTCTTCTACACGCAGGAGGCCCAGGGCTCCCCCTACAACGCCGTCCGCGCCGACCCGGAGGCCGGCGTGGACGGGCTGCTCGTCGCGCTCGACTCCGCGGCCGGACTGCTCCACGCCGTCACCGCCACCAAGCCCCCCGAGGCCAGGGCCCACCACGTCTTCGGCGTCTCCGATCCCGAGGGCTTCGCCGCGATGGGCGTCGTGGAGACCCTCGTCCACACCCACGACCTGGCGACCGGGCTCGGCATCGACGGCTGGGAGCCGCCCGCCGGCCTCTGCGCCCGCACCCTGCACCGGCTGTTCCCCGACGCCCCCGCCGACACCCCGCCCTGGCCCACCCTCCTGTGGGCCACCGGCCGTGGCGAACTCCCGGGCCGCCCCCGCCCCGACAAGTGGCGCTGGTACGGAGAACCCCGCTGAGCACCGAGGCCTCATAGCGGCGAGCGCCTCATGGAGGAAGCAGCCGTGCGCCCTCCCCGTACTCCCCAGGAGGTACGCGCACGGCCGCTGGACGTACGACGACCCGCACCCCCTCCCGGGGCCACTCTCGGTAGCGACAGGAAAGACGCTGCACCGCCACCGAGGAGCTGAACCCCATGAACACCCTTGCGTTTGCAGACGGCCCCCACCCCTGGATGCTGCTCTTCCCGCTCGTCTGGGCGGCCGTCGTCATCGGCGTCGTCACCGTGCTCCGGCGCACCGTGTGGCGCCACAGGGGCCGGGGCCGCGGACCGTGGAGCGGCGGTCACCCGCGCGGCCACGGCGAGCAGTCGCCGATCACCGTCCTCGGCCGGCGCTTCGCGACCGGTGAGATCGACGAGGACGAGTACTGGCGCAGGCTGTCCGTCCTGGACGAGCAGTTCGGCCGCACCGAGGGCCCGCTCAAGGGCAAGGGCGGCATGGCCTGATGTCCACCACCACGCCCGCAGTCCGCAGGTCCTGCGCCGCCCGCGTCGTCGACGCCGTCAAGGTGTACGGCGCGGGCGACACCGAGGTCCGGGCCCTGGACGGCATCAGCGTCGACTTTCCGGCAGGGCGGTTCACCGCCGTGATGGGCCCCTCGGGGTCCGGCAAGTCGACGCTGATGCACTGCGCGGCAGGACTCGACACCCTCACCTCCGGCTCGGCCTCCATCGGCGGCACGGACCTGAGCGCCCTGGACGACCGCAGGCTGACCCTGCTCCGCCGCGAGCGGGTCGGCTTCGTCTTCCAGGCGTTCAACCTGCTGCCGACCCTCACCGTCGCCGAGAACATCACCCTGCCCCTCGACCTCGCGGGCGTCCCCGGCGACCGCGACTGGATCTCCGCCCTCGTCGACACCGTCGGTCTGTACGACCGGCTGCACCACCGGCCCGGCGAGCTCTCCGGCGGGCAGCAGCAACGCGTCGCCGTGGCAAGGGCGTTCGCGGGCCGGCCCGACATCGTGTTCGCCGACGAACCCACCGGCAACCTCGACTCCCGCTCCGGCGCGGAGGTCCTGCAGCTGCTGGCCGACGCCGTCCACCGCACGGACCGTACGGTCGTGATGGTCACCCACGACCCGGTGGCCGCCGCACACGCCGACGAGGTGATCTTCCTCGCGGACGGCCGGCTCGTCGACCACATGAAGGACCCGACCGCCGAACGGGTCCTGGAACGCCTGAAGGCCTTCGACGGCGAACGGCTCCAGGCTTCCGACGCCGGGGGAGGGCGCACGACATGAACGCCTCTTTGAGGATCAGCCTCGCCTCGCTGCGCGGCCACAAGCGGCGCTTCGCCGGCATGTTCACCGCCGTCGTCCTCGGAGTCGCCTTCCTGGCGGGAACGCTCGTCATGGGCGACACCCTGCGGGCCGGTTTCGACACGATGTTCGCCGCGGCGGGCAGCGGCACCGACGCCGTCGTCCGGAGCTCCGAGGTGATCAGCGC
>NZ_JBSGZD010000336.1:0-8230 GCF_053610825.1 Streptomyces sp. NPDC054863
GAGCAGGTGCGGTGGACCCTGCTCCTCGGTCCGGCCGGACCAAGGGCATCAGTTGGGCCCGAGGAGAACGCTTGATCTTGTCGACTCCGGCTGACCGAATGATGCCCCGAACGTGATGGCTCGTACGGGGATTCCGGGGATGGGAACACGGTCCCCGTCTGATCCTTTGCCCCGACCAGGAAGGCACTTGACCAGCGAAGGCCGTGGGGAATGAGTCTGCTGCACCACGATGGCCGGGACGAGGCATTCGTCGTCACCTCCCACTTTCGGGGGAGGACTTCTACGGATGTTTGACCCGGCGCGCTGACGGCCCTGTCTGTCGTGGCGTCCGCCGCTGGATACGTGCCGGAGGGCACTCTCGTACTGATGGCCGCTGGCGCGCTCGCATTCCACGCCGTGGCCGACCTTGCCGCCAGCTGCGTCCGACGCACTCGCGGCTGAACCGCAACCCGCCCGCCGAGCCCGCTCAGGGTTGATCAACGGATGTGCGGACGGCGATCTGGCTGAAGGAGGGCACCTCCGGGTCGATCACATTTGCCCGGAGGGCCGCCTTGGCATCGGACTGGGAGAGCACGTCAGAATAGAACGATTGTGTCACTGTCTGACGTGTTGTCAGTGGATATCCCTAGAGTGAGGGCCGCCAACCGGCGCACCGGCAACAGGGAGCGATCGCATGGGCGTTGAGCGGATCTGGCTGGATGTTCCGTTCGCGGAAAAGGACGAGGCCAAGGCGGGCGGAGCCCGATGGGACGCGACCGCCCGGCGCTGGTTCGCGCCGCGTGCCGGGATGGCCGACCTGGAGCGCTGGAGCCCTGGGGCGGACATCCCTCAGCTCTTGCCGGGTGAGGACCGCTCGCTCGGCAACGGCTTGTTCGTGGACCTGGTGCCGAGCAGCTGCTGGTTCACCAACGTGCGGTCCTGCGTGGCCCAGAAGGACTGGGAGCGCCTCCGCCGCATGATCTATGGCCGCGCCGGTGACCGCTGCGAGGCGTGCGGCGCGGGCGCGGACCGGGAGGCAAAGCGCTGGCTGGAGGCGCACGAGCGGTGGACCTATGACGATGCCGCCCATGTGCAGACCCTGAAGCGGCTGATCTGCCTGTGCACCGATTGCCACACGGTCACGCACTTTGGCTTCGCTCAGATCCGCGGGCTCGCGCCCCAGGCCCGCGCCCACCTGATGAGAGTCTCCAAGATGACCAGCGCCCAGGCGGATCTCCACATCGCTTCGGCCTTCGACGTCTGGCAGGCGCGGTCTCGCATCACGTGGACGCTGGACCTGAGCATGCTCACCGACGTGGGGATCACCTTGGCCCCGCCGCCGGACGCAGCAGCCCGCGCCGATGTGGCTCGCAGGACCCTTGCAGATGAGACCGGTGCCAGTACATCCAGCGGGTTGCCACGGCAGTCGGGCGCCGCGGCCCGGACGGAGGCGCGCAGGGGCCATGAGCGTCTTCCCGCAGGTTCGGCTGCCGGACCACACTGAAAAGCTGGGTGAAACGCACCCGGGCTGCTACGCCTCTGACCTGGGGATCTTCCGTGAATTGGTGCTATGGGAGGGGTGTCTCAGGGAGCACGTTTCACCAGTAGCCGTCCAATGCCTCCTCGGTCAGATTGATTCAAGAAGGCCACCTGGAGAAGATCGAGCGCGCCTACACCGCCGTGCGTCGGCAGAACGTCGCCAAGCACCTCCTCAAGCGGCTCAACTCCGGGGGCGGCACCCGGGGGGGCCACCCGGTCGACCAGTCCCGCGTCGATACGCGCACGCATGGTTCAACTGCGTCTGGCTGTTGATGCGTGTGCCCGTTTCAAGGTCGGCAACATCTATGGCGAAGTGTCCGTAACGACCGAAAAACTCGCCGCGCCGGGCCTCGGGGAGGAGGCTGTGCGCTACCGCACGCTGTCACGGATCGATAGCGGAGGCTTCAACTATTCGCTGGTGACAGCGGTACGGATTGGAGGCGTCATCGTAACGATGGAGATCAGCGACTTCACCGGCCCGGCTTCATCCGACAAGGTCGCCACCTTCAAGCCGGCCCCAAGCGCCGACGAGAGCGTCCTCGCAGCCTTCGTGCAGAATGTCGCCGAAACTCAGAAGTAGCAGGAGCGACGGTCTTTCGTGTGCTTCCTCCCTACCCGAGTCACTCGAACAGAGCTGGCACTTGAGGTCGGTCCGGCCGTTCGCCGGTTGCCCAGGTGCTCCTCGCGCGAGCGCGAGCCGTGTCGGGCACATCGTCTTCACCTGCGGACACCGCTGGCGGCTCCCGCACCCGCGCCGACGCCGTGGCCCAGGTTCTGGCACTGAAACGTCTGGCCAGGTGCCAGGTGGCCGCCGTCGGCCCGGCGAACGCAACCCACGCAGGTCAGGTCACCTACCGCCACTTCTGGACACTTCGGGGAAGCCCGGCGAACTACTGAGTCCATCCCGGTGGGTCTCCCCCTCTCGGTGCCGCCTGCGCACCGTACGAACCCGCCACCGTCGTCACCCTGCCGACCGGATCGGTACTTCTGCTGTACACCGACGGACTAGTGGAACGCCGGGACGATGTCATCGATCGCGCGCCGGTCGAGCCGGCCTCCCGCGAAGTGGACCCCATGGCCCCGCCCGACCGCATGCTCGACACCGTCCTGCCCCGCCCGGCCGCCTTCCGAGGATGACGTCGCCCTGATGGCGGCGAGGATCCGCCTGACCGAGGCTTAACTCCAGGCGACAGCGTGAAACGACGGGAACACATGGCCAACGATGGAACGCCCGAAGACAGCCGCAAGGACAAGAACGACGAGGACAAGAACGACAAGGACAGCGACGCCAAGGACAGGGAGCGGAAGAAGCGACGCCGCTCCCAGGGCGGAGAAGTCCTGGACCGCCTGAAGCACACGGCCTTCGACGGAGCGGTGGACGTCAGCTCGCAGACGCTGTCCGAGCGCGATGCGCGCAGGGTCATGGACTTCGCCCTCCAACTGGGGCAGCAGCTGTTCCTCTCCGGGTTCGACACCCAGACCATCGAATCGTCCGTGATCGCCGTCTCGACGACGCTGGGGCTCAACCACCTGGATGTCGACGTGACCGCCCGCACCATTCACCTCCAGTACGCGCCCCCGCGGGCCTCCCCGACCACGATGATGTGCGTCACGCGAACATCCACGGACCCTCGCGACCTGCGGCGCATGGCGTCGCTGCACCGGTTGGTCAAGCACGTCATCGGCGGCGACCTCACTGTGCGGCAGGCTCTGGACGCACTGCGGCGCATCGAGGCCACGCCGCCGCCCTGGCCGTGGTGGGCGTGCTCGGCGGGCGGCGGGGTCCTGGCCGCCTCGGTGACGTTGCAGGTGGGTGGCTCGGTGTGGGCTGCCCTGACCGCTGTGGCCGTGTTCATGATGTGCGACCGGGCGGGCAGACTGCTGCTCCGACGGGCCATGCCGTACTTCTTCGTGATCGCCGCCCAGGCCGCACTGGTCGTGGCGCTCGGCATCGCGCTCCTCGGCACCGGCCTCATCGATCCGTACAGCACGGCCGTCATGTCGGCGAACCTCGTGGTGCTGCTGCCGATCGTGCCGCTGATCGCGCTGCCGCAGGACGGCATCACCGGCTACTCCCTGATGGCCGCGACACGATCCGTGAACGTGACCGTGGCGCTGGCCGGCATGGCCACAGGCGTGGTCGTCGTCTCCCTACTGGCCGACGAGGCCGTGGAGGACATGTACGCGCCGTTCATCGACCACGCCACCCTTCCCGTCTGGGGCGGCCTGGTCGTCTCGGCCGTCGGTGCACTCGGAAACTGCGTGTCCATGGGCGGCACCCGGCGTCTGCTGCCCATGGCCGTCGCCGCCGGACTTCTGGGCGGAGCGGTGAACATGGCCGTCTCCCACGTCGTGCCCGCCCCCGCCTTCACAGTGCTGTGCGCGGCCACCGCCCTGGGGGCGTGCGCGGCGGTGTGCAGCCCCGTCCTGCGTGTACCGCCGGCTGCCGTCGTCGTTCCGGGAGCCGCCGGTGCGCTCCTGCCCAGCCTTCAGGTGTACGACAGTCTCACCCAGCTCTCGGCGGGACGGGAGGGAGCCGGGAGCGCCGCCCTGCTCGCGCTGCTGTCCACCGCGGCCATCGGCGTCGGTGCCGTCGCCGGCAGTCTGCTCGGCAACGCCTTGATCCGTACGGCCAACCGTGTGCGGGGTGTGCCGCAGGTGTAGGGGCAACAGGTGCGGGGGCAAGCGGAGCCGACTCGTAGATGCGCCGGTGCTGGTCGAGGCCGGTCCGCCGGTTGCGGTCGGGGGAAGTCCGGGGGGCTTCCCAGTGCCCGCCGTCGACGGGCGGGGTGTGGATGCGCAACTGCCGGTACGCGGCGTAGTCGATGTCACGGCGCCGGGCGATGGCTTGCCGGTGTGCCGCGGCGTGCGGGAAGTCGCGGTAGCCGGGGCTGACGCGGGGGGAGAGGAACTCGGCCACACAGCCGGAGCCGTAGCTGTTGCCGACGGCTTCGTTGTAGGCGGTGGTCGGTGCGACGGCTTCGTCGATGTCGCTGGGGCGGGCGTCGACGCCCGTTATGTGCAGCAGGTCATGGTGGGCCTTGTGCGCCATCCGCGATAAGGGGTGGTGGCAACAGACCGTGTGCAGCCCTCAAGGGATGGCCCACCGCGTCGCTGGTGGTCGGCCCAGGCTCCGTCGAGGGCGTGGAGGTAGGCGTCGAAGGCCTTCCTTCCGTCGACCGGGGCGGTGGCGCGGTAGTGGGGCGGCGCCCTCCAGACTCACGGAGGAACTGACGCTGACCCTGGCTCACCGCAACGGGATCTCGGTCGAACGCACCAGGACCATCAAGCGCATGAGGGCGTTGCTCACCAGCATCCTGCGGGCGGAGTGGGTGTGGTGAGGGTCGGCCTCAGTGGGTTTCGTATCAGTCGGTCACCCAGTGCGGTCCGCGCAGGCTTCGCTCGGCCTTCGTGGGGCGCATCGCCCAGGAACGCCGGTGGCCCGGCGGACTCGACCCAGGTCCGGGTCCGGGCCTGGGCCTGGGAAGATGGGTCCATGCGCGCGGCCCGGCTTCTCTCCCTCGTCCTCCTGTTGCAGAACCGGGGCAGGCTGACGGCCGGTGAGCTCGCCGAGGAGCTGGCCGTTTCGGTCCGGACCGTCTACCGGGACATCGATTCGCTGAACAGCGCGGGCGTTCCCGTCTACGGGGATGCCGGGCACGGTGGCGGATACCAACTGCTCGGCGGCTACCGGACCCGGCTCACCGGACTGCATGCCGACGAGGCCGAGTCTCTGTTCCTGGCCGGACTGCCGGGCGCGGCGGACGACCTGGGGCTGGGCGAGGTGCTGGCGGCGGCACAGCTGAAACTGACCGCGGCGCTGCCCGCACCGCTGCGGGACCGGGCAGGCCGGGTCCGTGAGCGGTTCCACCTTGATGCTCTCGGCTGGTACCGGGAACAGGACTCGCCGCCCGCTCTCGTCGCGCTCGCCGATGCGGTCTGGAACCAGCGCCGGATCCGGGTGCGCTACCGCCGCTGGGCCGAGCCGCAGGAGGTCGAGCGTGAACTCGCCCCCTACGGCCTCATTCTCAAGGCGGGAGTCTGGTACCTCGTGGCAGCGGTGGACGGCGCGGTGCGGACGTACCGGGTGTCTTCGATCCTCCACCTGGAGGTCGGAGAGGTCGGTTTCGAGCGTCCGGAGGGGTTCGACCTTGCCGCTCACTGGCAGGAATACCTCACCGCCTACGACGCCCGCAGGCTGCGGCTTCAGGCCTCTGTGCGGATCGCTCCAGCACTGCTGTCCGCGCTGCCGGACCGCTTGGACGCGGCGCTGGTCCGCGCCGTCGAAGTCTCGGCAGGGCCGCCGGAGTCGGACGGCTGGGTGACGGCGACGGTACCGCTGGAATCGGTCGAGCTGGCGATTCCCGCACTGCTGTCACTGGGGCCGGACATCGAGGTGCTCGCCCCCGAGGAACTGCGCCGCGGGATCGCGGAGAAGGCGGCGGCCGTGCTCGACCGGTACCGGTCGGCGGGCACATCGGGCCGGGCGGAGGCCGGCGACCTCAGCAGCAGTCCGGCAGACAGAGTCGCCAGCAGCGCAAGGGCGGCGAGGGCCCCGAAGCCGTAGCGCGTGTCACTGTGGTCGGTGACCGTCGCGACCAGGAACATCACCCCGACCGTGGCTGCCAGCCCGCCACCGTTCGCCAGCCCGAAGACCCTGCCCACCGATGCGTCGTCGGCCGACGTCATCAGCATGGTCCGGGAGGCGATCCGAGCCTGCCCGAAGACGAAGGCGCCCAGCGGCACCCCGATCAGATAGCCGACGATCCCGAACTGACTCTGCAGCACCAGGCCGGCACTGCTGAGCAGAAAGCCCACGACGGCGATGTGAAGGTCCGGGCTGCGCCTGCTGACGATCCGGTACGCACCGGTTGCCGCCAGAAATCCGAGGCATCCCAGAGCGTCCACCAGGCCGAACGTTGCTGCCCCCAGGTGCAGTTCACCGATGACGGCGGTGGGCAGCAGCGCGTTGAAGACCGTGACGACCACGCTCCCCTGCGCATAGAGCAGGATGAATCGGCGCATCCGCAGCGGCCCGAGCGGAGCCGCCGTCTGCACCGGCCCGGCGGCGGTGGCCGTCGCCGCCCGATCAGGGCGGCGCCCCACCGCGGCGACACAGAGCGCCGAGACGACGAAGGTCCCGGCGTTGAAGACCAGCAACGGCACGACACCAAAAGCCTGGACGGACAGCCCACCGACCGTCGCCGACAGCAGCATGCCCGCTTGGGTCCCCATCTCGTAGCGGGAGTTGAACCGCCGCAGCCGGTCCGCCGGGACCCGTTCCTTGATCAGCGCGGAGCTTGCCGGGAAGAACAGCGCGCCCACCACCGCGAGCGCCAGGTTGGCACTGTAGATGCCGGGCCCCGGGGCGCCGCCGCAGACCAGCCACAACGGCAGTGCGAGGGCCAACGCCGTACTGGCGACATCGCAGCCGATCCACAGGGATCGCCGGTCGAAGCGGTCGGCCAGCCGCCCACAGAAGGGTGACAACAGCGCCTGCGGCCCGGCGACGGCGATGAAGAGCCAGCCGACGGCCATCGTGGTCTGCTGCTCTCTGATCATGAGCAGTGCGCCGACGATGAGCTGGACGTTGTTTCCGAGGGCGGTGGCGAAGGCAGCGGGCACGAGCAGCCGTTCGGCCCGGCGGGAGTGGTGACTGAGGATCATGGCACCACTGTCCGGAGTTTCACTGACATCCTCTGTCAGTGAAGTGATGGCGCGCGTCCGCGGCGAGCCGGTACCAGGGCGTGGCTTCGGCACCGCCCTCGCCCAGGATCTCGCGGCGGGTTTCGTAGAAGTGGCGGGCCAGGGCGACGACGGGGGCATGGGCATCATGCGAGGAAGAACGCCGCCCGCCGGAATCTGTGACAGGAAGGTGAGCTGCGCCCTGGCAGTCACCAGCTACTTCCCGGCGGCCTGCTCGTCCGCGGCCGTGACGGTGGCGGGCTTCCCGTCCTGGAGCTGCTGCAGACGCTTCAGCGTTGCCGACAGCATGGCTTGTGCTCCCGCAGGGTCGGCTTCGGTGACGCCATCAAGCGTGACCCGGATGTTGGCCCGGCCCGAGCGGCTGAACGCGTGGACGTAGTCCTCGCTGACACCGGGATTGAGGACGGTCGTGCCCTCGTCACCCACTGGCGGCTTCGTGGGCTTCTCCTTGCTCGGCTCGGTGCCCTTCCACTCCGAGTAGGCGTCGTGGGCGTTCTCGGCTGTGTCGAAGAGGCAGATGTGCACGGAGGCCATGTGGTTCGTGGACCCGTTGTATTCGTAGTCGGCGTCGCCTCCCCGGATCCACCCCTTCGGGGAGGTGTCGTCCTTGTTGGAGTTGCAGTAGGTGCCCTCCTTCACCACCGACTTGTCGTCGTGGAGGGTCCACCCGGGAAGCGCTTCGCCGTCGCCCAGGAGCGCCTTGGTGAGATCCGCCTGGGGGAGTTCCTTCGTGATCGGCTTCGCTGCGGGGGCGGCGACCGGCTTGTTCCCGTCCGATGCTCCGGAGACGGCACGGGACTGCTCACTGCCGGAGGAACAGGCGGCGAGCGAGGCCACCCCAACAAGGGTGGCGGCAAGAGCGATGCGTACACGTGACATGAGCGCAGCCTAGCCATCCATGATCACGAACCGGCAGCCTGATGCGGACAGGTGCACCTCTGGCACGGCCGCCGACGGTGCCTGAGCGAAGCGAGGGCACCGTAACTACTTAATGATCTGACATGAT
>NZ_JBSGZD010000337.1:0-8163 GCF_053610825.1 Streptomyces sp. NPDC054863
GCATGATGCCGCGCGCCCCTTCTTCGTACGGACATCAGCCGTTCAGCCCACCACGGTCTCCGCCGCCGGCTTGGCCTCCGGGAAGTGGCAGGCCGCGCGATGGTCCGCGGCGTGCGAGGTCATCACCGGGGTCTCGGTGGTGCAGCGCTTCTGCTCCTCGGCGCCGAGCGCCAGGAACACCGGGCAGCGGCCACGGAAGCGGCACCCCGTCTGCTTGTCGGTCGGGCTCGGCGGGTCGCCGGGCAGCAGGATCCGCTGCCGGGCCCGCTCACGCTTCGGGTCGGGCACCGGGACGGCCGACAACAGGGCCTTGGTGTAAGGGTGTTGGGGGTTGTCGAAGACGGTGTCGACGTCGCCCGACTCGACGGTGCGGCCCAGGTACATGACGCTGACGCGGTCCGCGATGTGGCGGATCACCGACAGGTCGTGCGAGACGAAGAGGTAGGACAGGCCCAGCTCCGCCTTGAGCTGCTGGAGCAGGTTGAGCACACCGGCCTGGATGGACACGTCGAGCGCGGACACCGGCTCGTCCAGGACCAGGAGCTGGGGCGAGACCGACAGCGCGCGGGCGATGCCGATGCGCTGGCGCTGGCCGCCGGAGAACTGGTGCGGGAAGCGCTGCGCGTACTCCGGGTCGAGCCCCACCTTGGCGAGCAGGTCCGGGACGACCTCGGCGATCTTCTCCTTCTCCATCTTCAGCGCCCGCATGGGCTCCGCGATGACGTCGGCGATCGGCATGCGCGGGTCGAGGCTCGCCATCGGGTCCTGGAAGACGATCTGCATCGCGGAGCGCAGCTTGTGCAGCTCGGCGCGGCCGAGCGAGCCGGTGTCCTGGCCGAGGAGTTCGATCGAACCCGACTCGGGCTTGGCCATGTTCAGGATCTCGAAGAGCGTCGTGGACTTGCCGGAACCGGACTCGCCGACCAGGCCGAGCGTCTCGCCCTGCCGGATGTCGAGGTCGACGCCGTCCACCGCGTACACGCTGCCGACCCGGCGCTTGAAGGCCGTGCCCTTGAACTGCGGGAAGGTCTTCACCAGTTCGGTGACCCGCAGGACGCTCTTCCGCTCGTCGCGCGGTACGGCGGCAGCGGCGAGCGGGGGGATCTCCGGCAGCGGGTACACGTCGGCGGGGCTGAGGTTCTTCGCGACGATCTCGTCGGTGCGGTGGCAGGCGACGAGGTGGGCGTCGCCCAGGAGGGCGGGGTCCTCGGTGCGGCAGACGTCCTGCACCATCGGGCAGCGGTTGGCGAACGCGCAGCCGCCCTTGAGCTCCTGGAGCGGGCTCGGCGATCCGGGGATCGGCACGAGGGGCTTGGCCTGCGCCTTCGTACCGTCCTCGCTGGGCTCGTCGACGCGCGGTACGGCGCCGATCAGACCGAGGGTGTACGGCATCCGGGGGCGCTCGAAGACGTCGTCGACGGTGCCGGTCTCGACGACGCGGCCGGCGTACATGACGGCGATGCGGTCGGCCGTACCGGCGATGACGCCGAGGTCGTGGCTGACCAGGACGAGGGCGGCGCCGGTCTCGCGCTGCGCGGTCTTGAGCACCTCCAGGACCTGGGCCTGGATCGTCACGTCGAGCGCGGTGGTCGGTTCGTCGGCGAGGATCACGGCCGGGTCGTTGGCGATGGCCATGGCGATCATCGCGCGCTGGCGCATGCCGCCGGAGAACTCGTGCGGGAAGGACTGGGCGCGGGCCTTCGGGTTGGGGATGCCGACCAGGTCGAGCAGCTCGACCGCTCGCTGGGCGGCCTTCTCCTTGCTCAGGTCGGTGTGTGTGCGCAGGGCTTCGACGATCTGCTCGCCGATGCGGTACACGGGGGTGAAGGCGGACAGCGGGTCCTGGAAGACCATCGCGACCTTGTTGCCGCGGATCCGGCTCATGTCGCGGTCGGACGCGCCGAGCAGTTGCTGCCCGTCGAGCTTCACGGAACCGGTGATGATCGCGGTGTCCGGCAGCAGGCCCATCGAGGCCAGCGAGGTCACGGACTTGCCGGAGCCCGACTCGCCGACGATGCCGAGGACTTCGCCCCGGTGCAGGTCGAGGTCGACGCCGCGGACCGCGGGGACGATGCCGTGCGGACCCTGGAAGCTGACCTTCAGGTCGCGGACCTGGAGCAGCGGCTCGCCCGTCTTGACGGGGGCGCTTGCGGTGGAGGGGCTGGCGGTGGTGGTCACGCACGGCTCCCGGGGGTCTCGTGGGTGGACGTGGGGGAAGCGAGGGCAACGGCCTTGGCGGCCTCCTCGCGCAGGGCCTTCGCCTCGCGGGCGACCTTGCGGCGCTGCTTGCCGGAAACGCGGTCGGACGTGGGGTCGAGTGCGTCGCGCAGACCGTCGCCCATCAGGTTGACGGCAAGGACGAAGATCACCAGGGTCAGGGCCGCCGGGTAGAAGAGCCACGGCGAGGTCAGCGCCGAGTCCTGGCCCGCGGTGATCAGGGTGCCGAGCGACACGTCCGGGGACTGCACGCCGAAGCCGAAGTAGGAGAGTCCGGTCTCCGCGATGACCGCGCCGCCGACTGCGATGGTCGCGTCGATGATCAGGAACGAGGCGAGGTTCGGGAGGATGTGCCGCAGGATGATCCGGAAGGGGTGCACACCCATGAAGCGGGCGGCCCGGACGAATTCCTGGTCCTTCAACGACAGCGTCATCGAGCGCACGACTCGCGCCGTGATCATCCAGCCGAACACGGCGAGCAGCGCGACGAAGGCGAGCCAGCCGCTGTCCTTGAACACCGGCGACATCACCGAAATGATCAAGAAGGCCGGGAAGACGAGCATCAGGTCGACCACGAACATCGACACCCGGTCCACCCAGCCGCCGAAGTAACCGGCGCACGCGCCGACCACGGAGGCCAGCACCGTGGAGAACAGCGCCACCAGCAGGCCGATCAGCAGCGACTTCTGCATGCCGCGCGCCGTGAGCGAGAGGACGTCACGGCCGATCTGGTCGGTGCCCAGCCAGTGCGTGCCGGAGGGGGGCTGGGTCATCGCGAGGAAGTCGACGTCGGTGTACTTGTACGGGATCAGGAACGGCCCGACGAAGGCGAAGAGGAACAGCAGCACCACCACGATCGCGCCGATCAGGGCGTCCTTGCGGGCGGAGAAGCGGCCCCAGACCACCTTGCCGCGGCCGGACTGGCGCGGCTTCGGTGCGGTGGGGGCGTCGAGTGGCACGACGGGGGAGGTTTCGGTGGCGGTCATCGGCTGGGTGCTCCCTGCGGGACGGTCATGGCTCGGTCGATGCGTACGGCGAGGAGGTCACGCACTGCGGACCCGGGGGTCGAGCGCGGCGTGCAGTACGTCGGCGACGAAGCCGGCCAGCAGCACCATCACGGCGGCGAACAGGGAGTACGCGACAACGGAGTTGACGTCGTTGCGGCTGATGGAGTCCACGAGCCACTCGCCCATGCCGTGCCAGCCGAAGATCTTCTCGGTGAAGGTCGCGCCGGTCAGCAGCCCCAGGAAGCCGTACGCGAAGAACGTCGACATCGGGATCAGCGCGGTGCGCAGACCGTGCTTGAGGATGGCCCGGTTGCGACGGAGCCCCTTGGCGCGCGCGGTGCGCAGGTAGTCCGAACCCAGCACGTCCAGCATGGTGTTGCGCTGGTAGCGGCTGTACGAGGCGATGGCCATGGCAGCGATGACCAGGGTCGGCAGCATCAGGTGGCCCGCCCGGTCCAGCAGCATCGTGAAGAAGCCGCCCTCCAGGCCCGGGGTGAACTCACCGGTGAACTTGATGTCGGAGCCGGTGGATTCGTTGATCGAGACCATGGCGTTCTTGATGAACAGCGCCAGTACCAGGGTCGGTGTGGACATGATCAAGAAGGCGAAGATCGTCATCGCCCGGTCGGAGAATCTGTACTGCCGCATCGCCGCCCAGGCGCCGCAGAGGATTCCGACCACCGTGCCGAGGATGGTTCCGGCCAGCAGGAGGCGCAGCGAGACGCCGATGCGGTTGCCGAACTCCTGGTTGACGGGGGTGCCTTCGAGGGTCCGGCCGAGGTCGCCCTGCACGGCGTTCGCGGCCCAGTCGCCGAAGCGCTCGGGAAGCGGCGTCTTGTCGTTGATGCCGAGCTCGGTGAGCTGCGCTTCCACGGCGGCTGCCGGGGGCTTGGGATTGCGGCCCTCGAAGGAAGTGCGGGGGCTGAGTGCGGATGCTGCGAGCGCGTACGACAGCCCGATGGCCACCAGGAGCAGCACGATGTAATAGCCGAGCCGCTTCGTGAGAAAGCCGAGCACGGGACCTCCAACTGACCTGAGAGAGATGTTGCTTGCCGCGGGGTGAACCCGAGGGGGCGGCGAGGGTGCGATTCGAGCCCTGGTGTCCACATTCTGGTGCGCGATGTCCGATTAAAGGACTTGTGTAAGGTCTCAATCCGGCAAAGATCCACCATGCAACGTTTCATTTGCCGAGATGAGAGCCCTAATGTCCCGGATCAACAGCGATCGGGACCGTCGGGACAAAGGCGACCGACGCGTCTCAGTCTGTGAGATTCAAGGCAACGGGAGTTCTCATGCGCAACACCACCAAAACGGCGGCATTCGTCGCCGCGGTCGTCACCGGTTCGATGTTCCTGACGGCTTGTGGGGGTGCCACGGACGATTCGGCCGACAAGCCGAAGAAGCAGGTCACCAAGGACCACGCTTCGGAGATCAACCCGCAGTCGGCCGAGAGCCTCAAGCAGGGCGGTCAGCTCCGCCTGGCGGTGTCCAACTGGATCACCCAGTTCAACGGTTCCCAGGTGCTGGGCAACCTCGGTGACCGCACCACGATGACGAACGCGATCATGCCGCGCGTCTTCGTGGTCGACGCCAAGGGCGAGTTCACTCCCGACAAGAACTACGTCGAGTCCGCCGAGTCCGCCGACAAGGGCGGCAAGCAGGTCATCACGTACAAGATCAACCCGAAGGCCAAGTGGAACGACGGTGCGCCGCTGAGCTACCGCGACTTCGAGGCCATGTGGAAGGCGCAGGGGCAGGGGAACGAAGAGTTCCTCATCTCCGAGTCGACCGGCTACGAGGACATCGAGTCGGTCAAGGCCGGGGCGAACGACCAGGAGGTCCTGGTCACGATGAAGAAGCAGACCTCGCAGTGGAAGGGCATGTTCTGGCAGCTGATGCCTGCCAAGTACATCGACACACCCGAGAAGTTCAACAAAGGCTGGATCGAGAAGGTCCCCGCGTCGGCCGGTCCGTACAAGCTCGGTACGCTCGACAAGGCCTCGCAGACCGTCACGCTGGTCCCGGACGAGAAGTGGTGGGGCGACAAGCCCAAGCTCGACAAGATCATCTTCCGGGCGCTGGACCGCAAGGCTGCCGTCGACGCCTACCTGAACCGCGAGCTGGACGCCGTGGTCACCGGTAACGCCGACTTCTACAAGCGCACCAAGAAGACCCCCGGCACCGAGTTCCGCATAGGTGCCCCGTGGGACCAGTCCCTCCTCTCCTTCGGCGCCAACGGCGTCATGGCCGACGTCAAGGTGCGCCAGGCCGTTCAGCTCGCGGTCAACACCAAGACGCTGGCCGACATCCCGGCCAACGGCATGCCGGTCGAGTACAAGGGCCTCGGCAACCACTTCTACATGAGCAACCAGAAGGGTTACCAGGACAACTCCGGCAAGTACGGCAAGGGCGACATCGCCGCCGCCGGCAAGGCGCTGGACGAGGCCGGTTGGAAGGCCAAGAACCCGGGCGAGATCCGCACGAAGGACGGCAAGCCGCTCGTCATCAACTTCCTGGAGACCGCCGGTGCCAGCGCCACGCTGAAGAGCAGTGACGCCGCCCTCCAGGCCATGCTCAAGCAGGCCGGTATCGACATGAAGATCAATAACGTGCCGGAGAACGACTACTTCGACAAGTACATCACCCCGGGCAGCTACGAGATCGCCAGCTTCCGCCAAATCAGTTACGTGGGTCTGCCCTCCGACTCCTTCGCCAACTACCGTGACCCGAAGGGCAAGCAGCTCTTCGCGAACACCGGCAAGATCGTGACGCCGGGCGGCGAGGCGAAGTTCCGCGAGGCGCTCAGCGCGAAGACGCCGGAAGAGGCGACCAAGCTCCAGCAGGAGGTCGACAAGCTGGTCTGGGATGCCGGTCACTCGCTGCCGATCTACCAGACCCCGGCCGTCTGGGCCGTCCAGAAGAAGGTCGCCAACTACGGCTCGCCGGGCATGGCCTCCGTCGAGTGGTCCAAGGTCGGCTTCATGAAGTAACCACCGGGTCCCGCACCCCGTGGCACCCCGCGCCCCGTTCCGCCTCCTCGGCGGGACGGGGCGCTCCCGATTCCGCCGGAGGGCTGCAACGTGCCGAGCGGCGCTCGCACTTGATCGCCTCGATCGAAGAACCGGGCAGGTCTGCTCCCGTACGCCGACCGGCACCGGCGGAGGCCGCCGGTGACCGGCTCGGGCGGCCGATCGCGGGACGTGCGGGTGTGCCGGGGGTGCCCCGTTCCGCCCCGTCGACCGATCGCATTCGCACATATGTACGAATACGTGGAGAGGGCGGGGTGCTTGGAGCATCGACCAGTACCGTCCCGACCACCCTGGAGGATCGGCCCAGGGTGTGAATCCGGCCAGTCGTGGGAGAATCAAGTACGTGCGTTTTCCCCCGGGCTGAAATGCCCCGGGGCCAACACCGAACGACTGGATGTTCCGCGCGTGCGTTTCCTCAACGATCTCAAGCCGCCGTACGACCTCACGTACGACGACGTCTTCATGGTGCCGAGCCGCTCGGCGGTCGGTTCCCGCCAGGGTGTGGACCTCTCCGCCCCCGACGGCACCGGCACCACGATTCCGCTGGTCGTCGCCAACATGACCGCCATCGCGGGCCGCCGCATGGCCGAGACGCTGGCCCGCCGCGGCGGCCTCGTCGTCATCCCGCAGGACATTCCGATCGAGGTCGTCACCGAGGTCGTCTCCTGGGTGAAGACCCGGCACCTCGTCCTCGACACGCCGATCGTGCTGGCCCCCACCCAGACCGTCGCCGACGCGCTCTCCCTGCTGCCCAAGCGGGCGCACAACGCGGGCGTCGTCGTCGACGCGGAGCAGCGTCCGGTCGGTGTCGTCACCGACCAGGACCTGGCCGGGGTCGACCGCTTCACCCAGCTCTCCGAGGTCATGTCCAAGGACCTCGTCCTGCTCGACGCGGACATCGACCCGCGCGAAGCCTTCAACAAGCTCGACGGTGCCAACCGCCGTTACGCCCCCGCCGTGGACAAGGAAGGCCGCCTCGCCGGCATCCTGACCCGCAAGGGCGCCCTGCGCGCGACCCTCTACACCCCGGCCGTCGACGCCAACGGCAAGCTGCGCATCGCCGCGGCCGTCGGCATCAACGGCGACGTCGCGGCCAAGGCCAAGCAGCTCCTCGACGCGGGCGTCGACACGCTCGTCGTCGACACCGCGCACGGCCACCAGGAATCGATGATCGCCGCGGTCAAGGCCGTGCGCGCGCTCGACCCGCAGGTCCCGATCGTGGCGGGCAACATCGTCGCGGCCGAGGGCGTCAGGGACCTCATCGAGGCCGGTGCCGACATCATCAAGGTCGGTGTGGGGCCCGGCGCCATGTGCACCACCCGCATGATGACCGGCGTCGGCCGGCCGCAGTTCTCCGCCGTGCTGGAGTGTGCCGCCGAGGCCAAGAAGCACGGCAAGCACGTCTGGGCCGACGGTGGCGTCCGCCACCCGCGCGACGTGGCCATGGCGCTCGCCGCCGGTGCGTCCAACGTGATGGTCGGGTCGTGGTTCGCCGGTACGTACGAGAGCCCCGGTGACCTCCAGCAGTCGGCCGACGGCCGCTGGTACAAGGAGTCCTTCGGGATGGCCTCCGCCCGCGCGGTCAAGAACCGCACGAGCGAGGAGTCGGCGTACGACCGGGCCCGCAAGGCGATCTTCGAAGAGGGCATCTCGACGTCGCGGATGTTCCTCGACCCGGCGCGTCCGGGCGTCGAGGACCTGATCGACTCGATCGTCGCGGGTGTGCGGTCCTCGTGCACGTATGCGGGGGCGGCTTCTCTTGAGGAGTTCGCCGAGAAGGCGATCGTCGGGGTGCAGAGTGCGGCTGGATATGCGGAGGGGAAGCCGTTGCACGCCAGCTGGAGTTAGTCGCTGGGTGGGGATCCGCGGGTGTGCTGTGGCTGGTCGCGCAGTTTCCCGCGCCCCTGGAT
>NZ_JBSGZD010000338.1:0-8146 GCF_053610825.1 Streptomyces sp. NPDC054863
CCGCCGCCCGGGCCGGCCTCAACGGCCCGGGCGGCGTCGCCATGTGCACGCCCACTCCGACCACCTCCACACCTCTGACCTGCACTGATCGATCATCGTTCATAAATTGATGGCACTCAGTGCCTTGTGGGTTGTCACGGGGTGCCATACCGTGAAGTTGTCCGGGCGGCCGGCGTGCAGAGACTTCTCGTACGCCGGCTGTCCCCGCACACCTCCCGGTGTGCGCGCCCGGACGCCTGCGTCACAGGCAACCTCCCGCGCACCACCCCGCGCTGCCGATCCACCCGCATCACCGCCGAACCGACGGCACACCTCCACCCTCACTCCCCCTCAAGCTCCCGAAGCACCGCCGGAGGCCCCCCGTGAAGGAAATCCTGGACGCGATCCAGTCGCAGGAAGCGACTGCCGCGGACTACGCAGCCCTCGCCGTCCCCGAGTCGTACCGCGCGGTCACCGTGCACAAGGACGAGACGGAGATGTTCGCCGGGCTCACCACCCGCGAGAAGGACCCCCGCAAGTCGCTCCACCTCGACGACGTGCCGGTGCCCGAACTCGGCCCGGGCGAGGCCCTGGTGGCGGTCATGGCCAGCTCGGTCAACTACAACTCCGTCTGGACCTCGATCTTCGAGCCGGTGTCGACCTTCAGCTTCCTCGAACGGTACGGCCGCCTCAGCGAGTTGACGAAGCGTCACGACCTCCCGTACCACGTGATCGGTTCCGACCTCGCGGGCGTCGTGCTGCGCACAGGACCCGGTGTGAACGCCTGGAACCCCGGTGACGAGGTCGTCGCGCACTGCCTCTCCGTCGAGCTGGAGAGCTCCGACGGCCACAACGACACGATGCTCGACCCCGAGCAGCGCATCTGGGGCTTCGAGACCAACTTCGGCGGGCTCGCCGAGATCGCCCTCGTGAAGTCCAACCAGCTGATGCCCAAGCCCGACCACCTGAGCTGGGAGGAGGCGGCGGCGCCCGGTCTGGTCAACTCCACCGCGTACCGCCAGCTGGTCTCCCGCAACGGCGCCGGCATGAAGCAGGGCGACAACGTCCTGATCTGGGGCGCCAGCGGCGGACTCGGCAGCTACGCCACGCAGTTCGCCCTCGCGGGCGGTGCGAACCCGATCTGTGTCGTCTCCAGCGACCAGAAGGCGGACATCTGCCGCGCGATGGGCGCCGAGGCGATCATCGACCGCAACGCCGAGGGCTACAAGTTCTGGAAGGACGAGAACACCCAGGACCCGCGCGAGTGGAAGCGCTTCGGCAAGCGCATCCGGGAGCTGACCGGCGGCGAGGACGTCGACATCGTCTTCGAGCACCCGGGCCGCGAGACCTTCGGCGCCAGCGTCTACGTCACCCGCAAGGGCGGCACCATCGTCACCTGCGCGTCCACCTCCGGCTACAACCACGAGTACGACAACCGGTACCTGTGGATGTCGCTGAAGAAGATCGTCGGCTCGCACTTCGCCAACTACCGCGAGTCGTGGGAGGCCAACCGCCTGGTCGCCAAGGGCAAGATCCACCCCACGCTGTCGAAGGTGTACTCGCTCGAAGACACCGGCCAGGCCGCGTACGACGTCCACCGCAACCTGCACCAGGGCAAGGTCGGCGTCCTCGCCCTCGCCCCGCGCGAGGGCCTCGGCGTCCGGAACCACGAGCTGCGCGAGACCCACATCGACGCCATCAACCGCTTCCGGAATGTCTGAGTCTGATGACTGAACGCAAGAAGGACCGCCCCTGGCTCATGCGGACCTACGCCGGTCACTCGACCGCCGAAGCGTCCAACGAGCTGTACCGGCGCAACCTCGCCAAGGGCCAGACCGGCCTCTCGGTGGCCTTCGACCTGCCCACCCAGACCGGCTACGACCCGGACCACGTCCTCGCCCGCGGCGAGGTCGGCCGGGTCGGGGTCCCGGTGTCCCATCTCGGCGACATGCGGCGGCTGTTCCAGGACATCCCCCTGGAGCAGATGAACACCTCGATGACCATCAACGCCACCGCGATGTGGCTCCTCGCCCTCTACCAGGTGGTCGCCGAGGAACAGGGCGCGGACCCGGACCGGCTGCAGGGCACCACCCAGAACGACATCGTCAAGGAGTACCTCTCGCGCGGGACGCACGTCTTCCCGCCCGGCCCGTCGCTCCGGCTGACCACCGACATGATCACGTACACGGTCAACCACATCCCCAAGTGGAACCCGATCAACATCTGCAGCTACCACCTCCAGGAGGCGGGGGCGACCCCGGTCCAGGAGATCTCGTACGCGATGTCGACGGCGATCGCGGTCCTGGACGCGGTGTTCGCGTCCGGGCAGGTCCCCGAGGACCGCAGGGGTGACGTCGTCGCCCGTATCTCCTTCTTCGTGAACGCGGGCGTCCGCTTCGTCGAGGAGATGTGCAAGATGCGCGCCTTCGGCCGCATCTGGGACAAGATCACCCGCGAGCGGTACGGCATCGAGAACGACAAGCAGCGCCGCTTCCGCTACGGCGTCCAGGTCAACTCCCTGGGCCTCACCGAGGCCCAGCCGGAGAACAACGTCCAGCGCATCGTCCTCGAAATGCTGGCCGTCACCCTCTCCAAGGACGCCCGCGCCCGCGCCGTCCAACTCCCCGCCTGGAACGAGGCGTTGGGGCTCCCCCGCCCCTGGGACCAGCAGTGGTCCCTGCGCATCCAACAGGTGCTCGCGCACGAGAGCGACCTCCTGGAGTACGAGGACATCTTCGCCGGGTCGCACGTCGTCGAGGCCAAGGTCGAGGAGCTCGTCGCCGACTCCCTCGCCGAGATGCGGCGCATCGAGGAGATGGGCGGCGCGATGGCCGCCGTCGAGTCCGGCTACCTCAAGTCGCAGCTCGTCTCCTCGCACGCCGAGCGCCGGGCCCGCATCGAGGGCGGCGAGGAGAAGATCGTCGGCGTCAACATCTACGAGACCACCGAGCCCAACCCCCTCACCGCCGACCTCGACACCGCGATCATGACGGTCGACCCGGCGAACGAGGCCCGCGTCGTCGCCGCCCTCCACCAGTGGCGCGACAACCGCGACGAGACGCGCGCCCAGGAGTCCCTGGCGGCCCTCAAGGCGACCGCCGCCGGCACCGGCAACCTGATGGCCGCCACCGTCGAGTGCGCCCGCGCGGGCGTCACCACCGGCGAGTGGTCGTGGGCGCTGCGGGACGTCTTCGGCGAGTTCCGCGCCCCGACGGGGGTCTCCTCCGCCCCGGTGGCCGTCACCGCCGAAGCGGGCACGCCCTTGGCCCTCGTACGGGAAAAGGTGCGGCGGACCGCCGACGAGCTGGGTTCCGGGCGGCTGCGCCTCCTGGTGGGCAAGCCCGGCCTTGACGGGCACTCCAACGGCGCCGAGCAGATCGCCGTACGCGCGCGCGACGCGGGCTTCGAGGTGGTCTACCAGGGCATCCGGCTCACGCCCGAGCAGATCGTCGACGCGGCCCTCGCCGAGGACGTGCACTGCGTCGGCCTGTCGATCCTGTCCGGCTCGCACGCCGAGCTGGTCCCGGACGTGCTCGTGCGGCTCCGGGAGGCGGGCGCACCCGAACTGCCCGTCATCGTCGGCGGGATCATCCCGAACGCCGACGGCGTCGAACTGAAGCGGGCGGGAGTCGCCGCCGTCTTCACCCCGAAGGACTTCGGCATCACGGAGATCATCGGCCGTATCGTCGACGAGATCCGGAAAGCGAACAAGCTCGACCCTCTGGAGGTCCCCGCATGACTACGCCTGTGAACCGTCTCCGCCCCCGCCGCTCCTGTCTCGCGGTCCCCGGGTCGAACCCCCGCTTCCTGGAGAAGGCCCAGGGCCTCCCCGCCGACCAGGTCTTCCTCGACCTGGAGGACGCCTGCGCCCCGCTCGCCAAGCCCGAGGCGCGGCACACCATCGTCAAGTTCCTCAACGAGGGCGACTGGACCGGCAAGACGCGCGTCGTGCGCGTCAACGACTGGACCACCGAGTGGACGTACCGCGACGTCGTGACGGTCGTCGAGGGCGCAGGACAGAACCTCGACTGCATCATGCTGCCGAAGGTCCAGGACGCCCAGCAGATCGTCGCGCTGGACCTGCTCCTGACCCAGATCGAGAAGACGATGGGCTTCGAGGTCGGCAAGATCGGCATCGAGGCACAGATCGAGAACGCGCGCGGGCTGAACAACGTCAACGCGATCGCCGAGGCGTCCCCCCGCACCGAGGCGATCATCTTCGGCCCGGCCGACTTCATGGCCTCGATCAACATGAAGACCCTGGTCGTGGGCGAGCAGCCGCCCGGTTACGGCGCGGACGCGTACCACTACATCCTGATGAAGATCCTGATGGCGGCCCGCGCCAACGACCTCCAGGCGATCGACGGCCCCTACCTCCAGATCCGCAACGTGGACGGCTACCGCGAGGTGGCCAAGCGCGCCGCGGCCCTCGGCTTCGACGGCAAGTGGGTGCTGCACCCGGGCCAGGTGGAGGCCTCCAACGAGATCTTCTCGCCCTCCCAGGAGGACTTCGACCACGCCGAGCTGATCCTCGACGCGTACGACTTCTACACGTCCGAGGCGGGCGGCAAGAAGGGTTCCGCGATGCTCGGCGACGAGATGATCGACGAGGCCAGCCGCAAGATGGCGCTCGTCGTCTCGGGCAAGGGCCGGGCCGCCGGTCTGCAGCGCACCTCGAAGTTCGAAGCCCCGGAGGCCTGATCACCATGCAGTTCGGACGCACCTTCGAGGAGTTCGAGGTCGGCGCGGTCTACAAGCACTGGCCCGGCAAGACGGTCACCGAGTACGACGACCACCTCTTCTGTCTCCTCACCATGAACCACCATCCGCTCCACATGGACTCCAACTACGCGGAGAAGACCACCGACTTCGGCAAGAACGTCGTCGTCGGCAACTACATCTACTCCCTCCTCCTCGGCATGTCCGTCCCGGACGTATCGGGCAAGGCGATCGCCAACCTGGAGGTCGAGTCGCTGAAGCACATCGCGCCGACCTTCCACGGCGACACGCTCTACGGCGAGACCGTCGTCCTCGACAAGACCCCCTCGAAGTCGAAGAACGACCGGGGAATCGTCTACGTCGAGACCAAGGGCTACAAGCAGGACGGCACCGTGGTCTGCGTGTTCCGCCGCAAGGTGATGGTTCCGACCGAGACGTACATCAAGGAGCGCGGCGGCGAACAGCCGGGCCGCCCCGAGCCCAAGGTGAGGGAAAAGTAATCATGGCCCGTCTCGCCCAGACCGCAGGTCTGACCGACGTCCAGCAGGAAATCCTCTCCACCGTCCGGAACTTCGTCGACAAAGAGATCATCCCGGTCGCCACGCAGTTGGAGCACCGCGACGAGTACCCGACGGAGATCGTCGAAGGCCTCAAGGAACTCGGCCTGTTCGGGCTGATGATCCCCGAGGAGTACGGCGGCCTGGGTGAGTCCCTTCTCACATATGCGCTCTGTGTGGAAGAGATCGCCCGCGGTTGGATGAGTGTGTCCGGAATCATCAACACGCACTTCATCGTGGCGTACATGCTCAAGCAGCACGGCACGCAGGAGCAGAAGGACACCTTCCTGCCCCGGATGGCGCTCGGCGAGGTGCGCGGCGCGTTCTCGATGTCGGAGCCGGCGCTCGGTTCGGACGTCTCCGCGATCAGCTCCAAGGGCGTCCGCGACGGCGAAGAGTACGTGCTCAACGGCCAGAAGATGTGGCTGACCAACGGCGGCACCTCCACGCTCGTGGCCGTCCTGTGCCGCAGTGACGAGGGCCACCCCGAGGGCACCGCTCCGCACAAGTCGATGACCACGTTCCTGGTCGAGAAGGAGCCGGGCTTCGGTGAGGTCCGCCCAGGTCTGACCATTCCCGGCAAGATCGACAAAATGGGATACAAGGGGGTGGACACCACCGAGTTGATCATGGACGGACTGCGCATTCCGGCCAATCGCGTACTCGGCGGGACCACCGGCCGAGGGTTTTACCAAATGATGGACGGCGTAGAGGTCGGCCGCGTCAACGTCGCGGCCCGTGGTTGCGGGGTCGCTCAGCGTGCCTTCGAGTTGGGTGTTTCGTACGCCCAGCAGCGCCACACCTTCGGCAAGCCGATCGCCCAGCACCAGGCGATCCAGTTCAAGCTGGCCGAGATGGCCACCAAGGTCGAAGCCGCTCATGCGATGATGGTGAATGCAGCGCGCAAAAAGGACAGCGGGGAACGAAACGACCTCGAAGCAGGGATGGCCAAGTACCTGGCCTCCGAATACTGCAAGGAGGTCGTCGAGGACGCCTTCCGCATTCACGGCGGGTACGGGTTCTCGAAGGAGTACGAAATCGAGCGCCTCTACCGCGAGGCACCCATGCTGCTGATCGGTGAAGGTACCGCCGAGATCCAGAAAATGATCATTGGTCGGCGACTCTTGGAGGAATACCGGCTTCAGGGCTGATTGTTCTCTTTGTGTGGATTTCAACGCGAAGAAGATCACACCCTGTCACCTTCTCCAGGCGTCTTTCCGGCCGCTGACTCTCTTTCCGGCTTGCCCAGTTGCACCCCGCAACCGATAGCATCGCCGGAAAGCCGCCGTCCCCCGTCTCCGCGCGGCATCATCCGCTACGAAGGTCTTCCATGCCCCACAGCCAAACCTCTGCACCACGCGACGGCGTCTCCTCGGGTCTCATCCCCAAGGGTCGCCTTGCTCGCGGAGCATCGCCGTGGCTCCTGCCGACCGTCGCCACCGCGGCCCTCACCCTGGCCAAGGCGCGCAAGTCGGGCCGTTGGGCCGCCGCAGCCGTCCCCACCACCGCTCTCGCGGCGGGGATGCTGTGGTTCTTCCGCGACCCCGAGCGCGAGATCGCCCAGGGCCGGGTGATCTCGCCGGCCGACGGTGTGGTGCAGAGCATCATGCCGTGGAAGGACGGGCGCACCCGCGTCGCGATCTTCATGAGCCCGCTGAACGTCCACGTCAACCGCGCGCCCCTCGCGGGCACGGTGACGTCCGTCGAGCACGTGCCCGGCGGTTTCGTTCCGGCGTTCAACAAGGAGAGCGAGAACAACGAGCGCGTTGTCTGGCACTTCGACACGGAGCTCGGTGACATCGAGATGGTGCAGATCGCGGGCGCTGTGGCCCGCCGCATCGTTCCGTACCTCCCGCAGGGCACCAAGGTGGAGCAGGGCGAGCGGATCGGCCTGATCCGCTTCGGTTCGCGCGTGGACATCTACCTTCCGGAAGGTGTCGAGGTAGCGGTCGAGGTGGGCCAAACCACTACCGCGGGGGTGACCCGAATTGACCGTGACTGATCCAGAGACCCAGGCCGGCTGGGTTCCGGAGGCCGACGCCGAGGCCGACGCGGAGGACATGCCGCTCAGTCTGAGGCTGTCGATAGCGGACACCCTCACGCTCGGTAACGCCACGTGCGGATTCATGGCGGTGTACTTCACCACCACCGGAATCCTCATTCCGCACCTCCAGGGCAGCGCGGAGACCGGCATGGCGCGCAGCAGCGCCGCCACCGCCGTGATCCTGATGCTGCTCGCCGCGATCTTCGACCTGTGCGACGGACTGGTGGCCCGCAAGCTGCGCAGCTCGCCGATGGGTGCGGAGCTGGACAACCTCTCCGACCTGATCAGCTTCGGGCTCGCCCCCGCCTACTTCGTGCTCGTGTACGGAATGGTGGCGCAGGACGCCCAGCAGAAGGTGGCGGCACTGGCCGCGATCGTCGTGTTGCTGGCGGTGGTGCTGAGACTTGCGCGGTTCAGTTGCGTGACCATGAAGGACGGCATGTTCCAGGGCATGCCGAGCCCCTTCGGAGCGCTCACGGTCGTCTCGATCGTCCTGCTGGAACTGCCCTTCATCCCGACTCTGCTCGCCGTGCTCGGCGTGGCCTGGCTGATGGTGAGCCGGGTCGAGTACCCGAAGCCGCGAGGCATCCTCGCGGTCGCCATGCTCAGCTGGATCGTCGGCGCGATGGGCCTCCTGGCGGCGTGGGCGTTCGACGCTCCCGGCGGCCAGCTGCTCCTGCAGACCGGCTGTGCGCTCCAGGTGGTCATGGGCGCGGTGATCCCGCTGTTCGCCACCGCGCGACGCGTGAACACCTTCCGCGGCAACCGCCGCGAGGCAAGGGCAGCACAGCTGCCGTAGCGGTCCCCGCACGTACGAAGAGGGCCCTCAGGCCGGTTCACACCGGCC
>NZ_JBSGZD010000339.1:0-8096 GCF_053610825.1 Streptomyces sp. NPDC054863
TTTGGCGTTGACTTTTGGCACGCTGTTGAGTTCTCAAGGAACGGACGCTTCCTTTGTACTCACCCTCGCGGGCTTTCCTCCGGACGTTTTCGTTCGGTGTTTCTTGTTCTGCTTTGTTCTTGCGTTTCCAACTCTACCAGACTGTTTCCGCGCCGTTTCCGGTTTGGATTCACTTTCCGGTGACCCTTGGAAGGTCTTTTGCCTTTCGGCGTGTTCACCACTTTAGCGGCTTTCCCTTGCGACTCATAATCGAGTCGGTGGGTATGAATTCAGGCATGCCGAAATTCATACCCGTGAGGGAGGTCGTAGTAGTGGTTGGCCGCTCCGGGGGCTGCTTGGGTGGGTCCGATGGACCGTGCCGACAGCAGTGCCCGTTTCAAGCGGCTCGGGCTACGTTAGGCGGGCGACGGGGTCGCGTCAAGTTGTCCGGCGGCGGGGCTTGTGGGGCCGGTACGGGCTCACCGTGGGGTCGCCGGTGATCCAGAAGCGCCAGGGGTGGACCGCCCCTTCGCCGCCCACTCCCGTGCGCGGGCCGTTCTGTCGCTGGTCAGGCGGGGCCGGGGTGCCGTGCAGTACGGAGAGGGGTGAGTCCTGGTCCGTGCAGAGGTCCGTGCCGTCGAGGGTTCGGGTGATGTCCAGGCCGGTGGCCAGGCGGGCGGGGCCTTTGGCCAGTTCATTGTCGTTTCGGGCTGAAAGTCGTCGTTTGCGGACGAGGTCGGCGCCGGCGGTGACCTCGCCGCCGCGGAGCAGGACTCCGCTCGCGTAGTGCTCGGGGCCGCACACCAGGTTGAGGCTGAACCACATGCCGTAGATGAAGTAGACGTATGCGTGTCCGGGCGGGCCGAACATGGAGGCGTTGCGGGCGGTGCGACCGCGGTACGCGTGCGAGCCCGGGTCTCGCTCGCCGTCGTACGCCTCTACTTCCGTGATGCGTAGTTCCACGGGGCCCTCGGGAGTGCGGCGCACCAGGGTGCGGCCCAGGAGATCCGGGGCCACCTCCAGTACGGGCCGGTCGAAGAAGGCGCGGGTGAGCGGCGTACGGTCCGGTGTCGGCACGATCATGCCTGCCGAGGGTAATGGAACCCGGGTGGTGCGTACTCCTTGCGCGGGTAGGTGCGGAACCGGGCGCCCATGTTGAGCGTTTGTACCGGTCAGAACCGGAAACTTAGGGGAGAACCATGGGATTCAAGAAGCTGCTGGCGAGCCTGGGTGCGGGCGGTGCGTCCGTGGAGACCGAGCTCACCGAGGCCAACGTCGTACCGGGTGGCGTGGTGCAGGGCGAGGTGCGGATCCAGGGCGGGTCCGTGGACCAGCGGATCGAGGGGCTGTCCGTCGGGCTCCAGGCGCGGGTCGAGGTCGAGGGCGGTGACCAGGAGGTCAAGCAGAACATCGAGTTCACCAAGGTGAAGCTCGGCGGGGCCTTCGAGGTGAAGGCGGGGGCGGTGCACGTGGTGCCGTTCGGTCTTGAGATCCCGTGGGAGACGCCCGTCACCAACATCGCCGGGCAGCACCTGCGGGGCATGGACATCGGGGTGACCACCGAGCTGGAGATCGCGCGGGCGGTCGACTCCGGGGACCTGGACGCGATCAATGTGCACCCGCTGCCCGCACAGCAGGCGATCCTGGACGCGTTCGTCCAGCTGGGGTTCCGGTTCAAGAGCGCGGACATGGAGCGCGGGCACATCCGGGGGACGCGCCAGAAGCTGCCGTTCTACCAGGAGATCGAGTTCCTGCCGCCGCAGCAGTACCGGGGGCTCAACCAGGTCGAGCTGACGTTCGTCGCGGACGACCGCGAGATGGACGTGATCCTGGAGATGGACAAGAAGCCGGGGCTGTTCAGTGAGAGCAGCGACTCCTACCGGGCGTTCCAGGTCGGGCTGCACGACTTCCAGGCCACCGACTGGGCCGGGTACCTGAACCAGTGGCTGGCCGAGGTCGGTGGGCAGCGCAACTGGCTCTAGGGTCGGGAACGACCGTGGAGAAGAGCAGAGCAGTGAGGAAGGTGTTGACGTGACCGAGGCCAAGAGGGCGCCGCTGCCGCACGACTTCCACCCGCCGGTGGCATCGTTCGGCGTGGTGAGCGAGGACGTCGCCGAAGGGGCCGTGCTGCAGGACGCGCAGGTCTACTCGGGTGGGAACACCTCGCCGCAGTTGCGGTGGGAGGGGTTCCCCGCGGAGACGAAGAGCTTCGCCGTGACGTGCTTCGACCCGGATGCGCCGACCGGGAGCGGGTTCTGGCACTGGACGGTCTTCGACATTCCGGTGTCCGTGACCGAGCTGCCCGCGGGCGCCGGCAGCGGGAAGTTCGAGGGGCTGCCGAAGGGTGCGGTCCAGGCTCGTAACGACTACGGGACGAAGGACTTCGGCGGGGCCGCTCCCCCGGCCGGCGAGAACCACCGGTACGTCTTCACGGTGTACGCGGTGGACACCGAGAGCCTGGGCATCGACGCGGACGCTTCGCCCGCCGTCGTCGGGTTCAATCTGCGGTTCCACACGCTGGGACGTGCGCAGCTCGTTGCTCAGTTCGAAGGCCCGGCAGAGGGCTGAGAAGCGACGGCGAAGATTCACGGGGTATTTGCCCGCTCCCGGTCTTGAAAGAGATCGGGAGCGGGCAGTTTGTGTCTGGGGGGAGTGTGGCTTCCCTCCGGGGACGCCGTTAATGCGTTGTCCATCGCGGCGTGTCCCGCCAGAGTTGATCCAAGCCCGCCAAGGGGCGGGCCGGCACACGGAGGGTGGGCGGGATGCGTGACACGCTGGTTTTGAACGCGAGCTTCGAGCCACTGTCGACGGTGACACTGAACCGTGCGGTGGTGCTTGTCCTGAACGACAAGGCCGTGGTCGAGAAGTCGCATCCCGGTCTGCGCATGCGCGCCGCCGCCGTCGATCTTCCGGTGCCGATGGTGATCCGGCTCAGCAGGTACGTACGGGTGCCGTTCCGAAGACAAGCTCCGTGGTCGAGGCGGGGCGTGCTGATACGGGACCAACACAGGTGCGCGTACTGCGGGAAAAGGGCGACGACCGTGGACCATGTGGTGCCGCGGTCGCGCGGTGGTGCGGACAGCTGGTTGAACACGGTGGCCTCGTGCGCCGCGGACAATCACCGCAAGGCGGACCGTACGCCGGAGAAGGCGGGGATGCCGCTGCTGTTCCAGCCGTTCGTACCGACTCCGGCCGACGCGATGATGCTGTCGCTGCGCGGTGGCGAGTGGGATGCGCTGCCGGAGTGGCTGGCGCAGGCGGCGGCGTAGGCCGTACGAAGCGGTGGTGAGGAAGCCCGTCCCGTGGTGGGGGCGGGCTTCCTCGCGTTCCCGGACGAGCAGCCGGGGCAAGTCCCTGGCAAGTGGCCTCAGGCGAGCAGGAGTTGGACGATCGCGACGATGCCGACCACGACGATCACTGCGCGCAGGACCGTGGGCGGCAGGCGGCGGCCGACCTTGGCACCGAGCTGGCCGCCGAGGGCGGAACCGACCGCGATCAGGAGGACGGCCGTCCAGTCGAATTCGGCGACGAAGAGGAAGAAGACCGCGGCGACTCCGTTGACGACGGCGCCGAGGACGTTCTTGACGCCGTTGATGCGCTGGAGGGTGTCGTTGAGCAGGAGGCCCATGAGGGAGAGGTAGAGGACTCCCTGGGCGGCGCCGAAGTAGCCGCCGTACGCGCTGGCGAGGAGCAGGCCGAACAGGAGGGCGGGGCCGCCGTCCGGGTGCGGGCCGGTCTCGGGGTCGCCGTTGCGTTCGCGGCGCCGCTTGAGCGCTGCGGAGAGCTTGGGCTGGAGTACGACCAGGATCAGCGCGAGGCCGATCAGGACGGGGACGATCGTGTCGAACGCCGAGGACGGCAGTGCGAGCAGCAGGATCGCGCCGATCAGTCCGCCGATCAGGGCGGTGAGGCCGAGGCGGAGGATGCGCCTGCCCTGGCCGCGCAGTTCCTTGCGGTAGCCGATGGCCCCGCTGATGGAGCCGGGGACCAGACCGAGGGTGTTGGAGACGTTGGCGACGACGGGCGGCAGGCCGGTCGCGAGCAGCACCGGGAAGGTGATGAGGGTGCCGGAGCCGACGATGGTGTTGATGGTACCCGCGCCGATTCCCGCGGCGAAGACGGCGAGCATCTCCCAGATCGTCATGCGGTGCTGCCCCTCGTGGTTGCCGTGATGATCGCTGCTGTCTGCATCGATCATGCACGGATCATGCACGAGGGGTGGGACGGGTCAGTCGATGGGGGGCTGTTCGCGACGTTCCTTGCCGCCGCCGGAACCACCGGATCCACCGGAACCGCCCGAACCCCCGAAACCGCCCGAACCTCCGCTCATCGGGCCGAAGTTGCCCATCGCGCCGGACAGGCCCTTGAGCGCGTCGCCGATTTCGCTGGGGACGATCCAGAGCTTGTTGGCGTCACCCTCGGCGATCTTCGGGAGCATCTGGAGGTACTGGTAGGCGAGGAGCTTCTGGTCGGCGTCGCCGGCGTGGATGGACTCGAAGACCGTACGGATGGCCTGGGCCTCGCCTTCGGCGCGCAGTGCTGCTGCCTTGGCCTCGCCCTCGGCGCGCAGGATCGCGGACTGCTTGTCGCCCTCGGCGGTGAGGATCGCGGACTGGCGCGTTCCCTCGGCCTGGAGGATCGCGGCGCGCTTGTCGCGGTCGGCGCGCATCTGCTTCTCCATCGAGTCCTGGATGGAGGTCGGCGGCTCGATCGCCTTGAGCTCGACGCGGTTGACGCGGATGCCCCACTTGCCGGTGGCCTCGTCGAGGACGCCGCGCAGGGCCGCGTTGATCTCCTCGCGGGAGGTCAGGGTCCGCTCCAGGTCCATGCCGCCGATGATGTTCCGGAGCGTGGTGACGGTGAGCTGCTCGATGGCCTGGATGTAGCTGGCGACCTCGTACGTCGCGGCGCGGGCGTCGGTCACCTGGTAGTAGATGACGGTGTCGATGTTGACCACCAGGTTGTCCTGGGTGATCACCGGCTGGGGCGGGAACGGGACGACCTGTTCGCGGAGGTCGATCCGGTTGCGGATCGAGTCGATGAACGGGACGACGATGTTGAGCCCCGCGTTGAGGGTGCGGGTGTAGCGGCCGAATCGTTCGACGATCGCGGCGCTGGCCTGTGGGATGACCTGGATCGTCTTGATCAGGGCGATGAAGACCAGCACCACCAGAATGATCAGGACGATGATGATCGATGACATCGCTTCCCCGTGCCCTTCGTGTCTCTCGGTCCTGCGGTGATGATCGGTCCTGCGGTGAGGATCAAGCCTGCGGTGAAGATCGAGCCTGCCAGAAACCGGTGCGCTGCGCGGTGTGTTCGGGTCATATGACCATGCGCACCGCCGCTTGCGGAAACGCTCACATGACGACGGCCGTGGCCCCGTCGATCTCGACCACGTCGACCTGCTGGCCCGGTTCGAAGGACTGACCGGAGTCCAGGGCGCGGGCGGACCAGATCTCGCCCGCCAGTTTGATGCGACCGCCCCCGCCGCTGTCGACGCGCTCCAGGACGACGGCCTGTCGGCCCTTCAACGCGTCGACGCCGCTGGCCAGTTGGGGCCGCTGACTTCGGTGCCTGGCCGCGACGGGGCGTACGACGGCGATCAATACGACCGAGACCGCCGCGAACACCAGGACCTGGGTGACGAGGCCGCCGCCCAGGTACGAGGTGAGGGCGCCCGCCAGCGCGCCGGCGGCCAGCATTCCCAGTTCGGGCATCGTCGTGACGACGAGTGCGATGCCGAGCACCGCCGCGCCGATCAGCCACCAGAGCCATGCGTCCATGTTCACAACGGTCATGGTAGGGGCGGGTGGTCGGCGCGGACAGGGCGCACGGGGACGTACGTACTGCCCAGGGGCCTTCCGTACTAGCTCATGGGGAGGCCCTGTGCGGTGTAGCGGTCGCCGCGGTGCTCGACGAGGAGCGGCAGGCCGAAGCAGAGCGAGAGGTTGCGCGAGGTCAGTTCGGTCTCCACGGGGCCCGCGGCGAGGATCTTGCCCTGGCGGATCATGAGGACGTGGGTGAAGCCCGGCGGGATCTCCTCGACGTGGTGCGTGACCATGATCATCGAGGGGGCGTACGGGTCGCGGGCCAGCCGGCCGAGGCGGCGGACCAGGTCCTCGCGGCCACCGAGGTCGAGACCGGCGGCGGGCTCGTCCAGGAGCAGCAGTTCGGGGTCGGTCATCATCGCGCGGGCGATCAGGGTGCGCTTGCGCTCGCCCTCGGAGAGCGTGCCGAACTTCCGGTTCAGGAACTCGGTCATGCCGAGGCGGTCGAGGAACGCGCGGGCGCGCTGCTCGTCGACCTCGTCGTAGTCCTCGTGCCAGGTGGCGGTCATGCCGTACGCGGCGGTGAGGACGGTCTCCAGTACGGTCTGGCGCTTGGGCATCTTCTCGGCCATCGCGATGCCGGCCATGCCGATACGGGGGCGGAGGTCGAAGACGTCCACCTTGCCGAGGGCCTCGCCGAGGATCGTGGCGGAGCCGGAGGAGGGGAAGAGGTAACTGGAGGCGATGTTCAGCAGCGTGGTCTTGCCGGCGCCGTTCGGGCCGAGGATGACCCAGCGTTCGCCTTCCTTCACCGACCAGGAGACGTCGTCCACCAGAGCCCGTCCGTCGCGGACCACGGATACGTCCACCAGCTCCAGTACATCGCTCATGAGCGCGTTGTCTCCCCATGCAGTATCGAAATGTCGCGTGTGCCTGTGGGCACAGCGCCCAAGGAAAACCTACGCCACCGGTCGGACAGTCTTGCCCTTGGGACTGCTCTTGGGGCTCTCCTTGGGACGGGCGCGCGCGGGAATCTAGGCTGTCCGCATGCTCACGGAACCACGTTCAGGAATGCTGGCGGCTTGGGGAAATGCCCTGTTGGGGGGATTCGTCTCGCCGGACGACGCTGCGTCCGCCGTCGTCGGGGACGACGCGGTGCACCGGGTGACCGGGCTGCCGGGAGAGGACGCGCCGGTCGGACTCACGCTGGCGCTGGGGCGGCTGCGGGTGCTGGGGGCGACCGGACTGCGGGTCGCGCTGCCCGCGCCGGGACATCCGCTGGGGCTCAGCGGACCGCCGGAGTTCAACGCGCGGGCGCTGGAGGCGCAGGAGGCGGTGGTCTGTACGGGGGCGGCGCTCGGGCTCGTACCCGAGGTGGAGGAGATCGGTCCTGCGGGGGACGTACGGGTGGAGGTGACCTGGGTGTGCTCGGCGGTACGGGACGCGCCCCCGGCGGACGTGCCGTCGCTCGGGGAGGCGGAGCGGGAGCTCGCGGAGGCGCTGCGGGACGCGACGGCGGTACTGACGCGGTTGGACGTGGCGGGGACGGGGCCGGTGGCTTCGGCGGCGCTCGATGCCTACCGGGCCCGGGCGGAGGCTTCCCGGGAGCTCCTGGCGCCCGGGTACCCGCCGCGGGCGGTGCGGGTGCTGGAGATGGCGAGGCGGGTGGGGCTGATGGTGTCGCTGGCGTACGGGAACGGGCACGGAGGCGCTGTCAGTGCTTCGGAGATCTGGGCCCGGGGTGAGGCGTTGAGGCCGGTGGAGAGGGTGGCTCGGAGGGCGATGGTGGCGGCGTACGGGGTGGTGGTGGAGCAGAGGGGGTGAGGGGTGGGTCTCCGGAGGGGCGGCTCCTCGGGGTGTGCAACGGGGAAAGCCCCGCAGCAGGGGGCTGCGGGGCTTTCGGATGGTGCGGGGGGCCGGGCGAAGTCAGCGGTTCACGCCGGTGTTGCCGAAGGCGGGGTTCAGGGCGCCGATGACGTTGACCGTGTTGCCGACCACGTTCACCGGGACGTGCACCGGGACCTGGGCCTGGTTGCCGGAGGCGACGCCCGGGGAGTTCTTGGCCACGCCTTCGGCTTCGGCGTCGGCGAACGCGGCACCCGCAGAGGTGCCCGCAGCGAGGCCGGCGACGGCGAGGACCAGGGCGGCCTTCTTGGCAGTGTTCATGAAAAGAGTTCCTCCTGCAGTAGCGGAGCGGCCCCAGCCGCGGGGTCGCACGTGGGAAACGTCCGGGCCGACCGGATGACACGGGCCGGAGCACGGATGCCCCCGTTCGGACGAATAGGCAGACGATCGGTCCGCGTGGTGCGGCGGGGCCCGGCATGCCGAACGGCCCCCGGCCGAGGC
>NZ_JBSGZD010000340.1:0-8049 GCF_053610825.1 Streptomyces sp. NPDC054863
CCCTTCTTCCGTCCCCTACAGCGCCTTCAGACGGCCCACCGCGTCCTGGAGGACCTCGGTCCGCTTGCAGAAGGCGAAGCGCACGAAGGGGGCGCCCGCCTCCCGGTCGTCGTAGAACACCGCGTTCGGGATCGCGACGACCCCGCACCGCTCGGGCAGCGCCCGGCAGAACGCGAAGCCGTCCCCGCCCTCGGGGGTGTCCAGCGGCCGGATGTCGGTGGTGACGAAGTACGTGCCCGCAGGCCGGTACACCCCGAACCCCGCCTCCGCGAGACCCGTGCTCAACAGGTCGCGCTTGGCGCCCAGTTCGGCCCGCAGCCCGTCGAAGTACGAGTCGGGCAGCGCGAGCGCCTCCGCGACCGCGTACTGGAAGGGCCCCGCCGAGACGTACGTCAGGAACTGCTTCGCCGACCGCACGGCCGCCACCAGCGGGGCGGCCGCCGTGATCCAGCCGACCTTCCACCCGGTGAACGAGAACGTCTTGCCCGCCGACGAGATCGTCACCGTCCGCTCCCGCATCCCGGGGAACGAGGAGAGCGGGATGTGCTCGCCGTCGTACACCAGGTGCTCGTACACCTCGTCCGTGATCACCAGCAGATCGCGCTCCACGGCGAGCGCGGCGACCGCGGCCAGCTCCTCGCGGGTCAGGACGGTGCCGGTCGGGTTGTGCGGGGTGTTGAGCAGGATCAGCCGGGTGCGCGGGGTGATCGCGTCGCGCAGCTCGTCGAGGTCGAGGTGGTACGCCCCGTCGCGCGGCCGGAGCGTGACCGGGACGCGGCGCCCGCCCGCCATCGCGATGCAGGCGGCGTACGAGTCGTAGTACGGCTCCAGCGCGATCACCTCGTCGCCGGGCTCCACCAGCGCCAGCAGGGACGCGGCGATGGCCTCGGTGGCGCCCGCGGTCACGAGGACCTCGGTGTCCGGGTCGAACGGCAGTCCGTAGCGGTGCTGCTGGTGCGCGGTGATCGCCCGGCGCAGCTCGGGGACGCCGGGGCCCGGCGGGTACTGGTTGCCGCGGCCGTCGCGCAGCGCCCGCACCGCGGCCTCGCGCACCTCCTCGGGGCCGTCCTCGTCGGGGAAGCCCTGCCCGAGGTTGATCGATCCGGTCCGGACGGCCAGTGCCGACATCTCGGCGAAGATCGTCGTCCCGAACTCGGCGAGACGGCGGTTGAGGAGGGGGCGGGGGATGCCGGAGGTGTCGGCGGTGGAGGTCATGGGGGCCATCCTGCGCGGAACCTCTGGAATTGCTCAAGTGTGCTTTGGCCGTCAGGGCGTCCGGGAATGACCGCTGCACGTGCGGGCGACCTGCCGCCCGCCACGGGGGAACGGAAAGGACGGTGAGGACCATGACCGGTCTCTTCATCGCACTGGGTGTGTCGGTGGCCGTGATCGTCGCCATCACGGTGAAGGTCCTGCGGACGCCCGACCCGAAGAGGGCCGGGCGGGCGCCGGCGGCACAGCCGTACCGGATCACCACGAAGACCCGCCGGCGGGGGAACCGGCACGACTCCGGCTGGAGCGGTGGCGGTTGGCTGGGTGGTGACGGCGGCTCGTCGTCCTGCGGCGGGAGTTCGTCCTGCGGGGGAGGGGGCGGCGGCGGAGGCGGCGGGGGCGGTGGCTGCGGCGGAGGCAGCTGACACGGGGCAGCTGGTCCGCCGGTGAACCACCGCCGGGTGCCCGGTGGGACGAGGGACGGTTCGAACGCCGTACCGAACTCCCCCCGGGCACCTTTTTGTTGAACAGTTGAACCGTGTGGCCCCCGAGGGGATGGAAACCACGCCAAGTTGGGTAAAAACGCTATGAGCGCCGCACACTTCATGATTCCCTCGCTGTTGAAAATCCCTCATCGGAATCCCGCGGTCCCCCTACGGACCCGAGCGGGCGGTCCCCCAGCTCCACCCCGTATCCCTCCGGCGTGCCCCTGGTCCACCCCCCACTGTGTGTTTGCGGAGCCCCCACATGCTCACGACCCTCAAGACCGACTACACCGACACGTGCGCTTCCGATCTCGCCTGGGCACTCGGCCGGGAGCCGTTGTCGGCCCTCGCCGTACTGGACCTCGAACTGCTCGGCGCCAAACTCCAGTTGCGTCTGCTCGGCGCCTCCCACCAGGTGCTCCTTGAGGAGGGGGACGGCTACTGCTCGGAGACCGTGGCCTGCATCCCGGGCAGCAGGACCCCGCTGCCGCTCGGCGTCTCCAAGCAGGTGGGCGACTGGGACTACGAGTTCGCGGCCCGCGTCGAGACGCTCTCCGACGCCGCGTTCGCGGGGCGCGCGCAGGAGCTCCTCGCCCTGGTCGCCGACCATCCCAACGGCCTCGCGGGTACGTTCCCCGGCAGCCCGCACGCCTTCACGGCGCTGCTCGCCCAGCGCGAGGGCGAGGGGCAGGTCAGCTGGCGCACCTGGCACGCGTACCCGCAGGAGGGGCAACTGGTGGTGACCAGGACACGGGTGGGGGTCAGGGTGCCTGTAGCGGTGTGACGGGTTGTATGCCGGTCCCACCTCAGTTGCACCCGTGTGGGTGACAGGATGCGAGCAGGCCGTGACGTAGCGTTTCCTGCATGATCCATCCGGCCTCCGCCTCAGCCGGCCCTACCGTCCCGGCGCCCGCTCCCCGTGCGGCGGAGGCCTCCTGGAGCATGCCGCCGGGGCGGGTGCGCAAGACGGTGGCGCCGCTTCCGGTGAAGCCGCGGACGGCCCGGTTCCTGGTGCTCGGAGTGGTGTTCATCTGTGCCGCCTGCGGGCTGGTGTACGAGCTGGAACTGGTCGCCCTCGCCACGTACTTGATCGGCGACTCGGTCACCCAGGCGTCCGTGGTGCTGTCCACGATGGTCTTCGCCATGGGGGTCGGCTCACTGCTGGCGAAGCGGCTGCGCTGCCGGGCGGCCGTCGGGTTCGGACTGCTCGAAGCGGGGCTCGCGGCGGTCGGCGGGAGCTCGGCGCTGGTCCTGTACGCGTCCTTCGCCTGGTTCGGCGGCGCGCGGTACGTCCTGGTGGGCTTCTCGCTGGCCATCGGCATCCTCATCGGCGCGGAGATCCCCCTGCTGATGGCCCTGATCCAGCGGATCGGCCGACAGGAGAGGGCGGGTGCGGGTGCTGTCGCCGCGGGGACGGTCGGCGCTTCGGCCGCCGCTTCCGCTTCCGGAGCTGCGGCCCCTTCCTTTGCCGACGAGGACGAGGACGACGCGAGCGGTGACGTGGCCGATCTGTTCGCCGCGGACTACGTGGGAGCGCTGGTCGGCGGCCTCGCCTTCCCGTTCTTCCTGCTCCCGATGCTGGGCCAGTTGACCGGAGCCCTGGTCACCGGCGCCGTCAACACGGTCGCGGGCGGGTCCCTGGTGCTCTGGCTGCTGCGCCGCGACCTCAACCGCCGCTCCCGCTGGCTGCTGATCGTGGTCAACGTGGCGGTGCTGGCCTCGCTCGCCACCGCGACCGTCCTCGTCGACGACTTCGAGCGGGCCGCCAGGCGCGCCGTGTACGGGGACCGGGTGCGCGTCGCCGTACAGACCGGCGTCCAGGAGGTCGTCATCACCGGAAGCCGGGACGGCCCGCCCGACCTCTTCCTCGACGGCCGCCTGCGCGTCTCGGGCCGCGACGAGTACCGGTACCACGAGGCGCTGGTGCACCCCGCGATGCGCGGCAGGCACGCCCGCGTCCTCATCCTCGGCGGCGGCGACGGCCTGGCCGCCCGCGAGGTCCTCCGCTACCCGGACGTCACCTCGGTGACCCTGGTCGACCTGGACCCCGGGGTGGTCCGGCTGGCCCGCACCGACCCCGCCCTGGTCGCGCTCAACGGCGGCGTCCACCGGGACCCCCGGCTGCACGTCGTGCACGCGGACGCGTTCGGCTGGCTGCGTTCGGTGCCGCTCGGCGACGCCCCGTACGACGTGGTGGTCTCGGACCTGCCGGACCCCGGCATCACCGCCTCCACGAAGCTCTACTCCCAGGAGTTCTACGGGCTGGCCGCCGACGTGCTCGCCCCGGACGGCCGGATCGCCGTCCACGCGGGCCCGGTCGGGGCCCGCCCCCGCGTCTACTGGACCGTCGAGGCGACCCTGCGCGCGGCGGGCCTGCACACCCGCCCGTACCGTGCGACCGGCCGTCTCTCCGGCTTCAGCGCCGGACCCGACCGCTCGTCGGGCAACGCCCGCGCACCCCGCGACTGGGGCCTCGTCCTCGCCGCCCGCACCCGCCCCGGCCTGGGCCTCTCCCCGCAGGTCCCGCACCTGCGCTCCCTCACCACCCCGCTGCTGCTCGCCGGCGCCCGCTCGGCGGAAGCGACCCGGATGCGGGGCCTGCCGGCCTCGACACTGGTCCACCCGCGCTACACGCCGTGAAAGCGACTGTCCAGATTCTGCGCAGAGTCGGGTGTGAACGCGGTCCGCGTGAGTAGGCTCGGGAACCATGGAGCATGAGGTGTTCGTTCCGGTTCTGCCCGAGGCCGTACGGCAGACGCTCGCCGACCCCGCCCGGGTCGCGCGCTGCGTGCCGGGCCTCCAGCAGGACGCCGACAAGACGTCCCCGCCACTGACCGGCCGGCTGAAGGTCCGGGCCGACGGCCACACCATCACCTACCGGGGCGCGCTGGCCGTCACCGGCAGCGCCGAGGGCGACACCTTCACCGTGGCGGGCGAGGGCACCGAGGCCCGTGGCAACGGCTCGGTCAAGGTCGCCCTGACCGTCCGCGCGGAAGAGTCCGACGGCGGTACGACACTGCGCTTCACCGGCACTGCCCACGGCGACGGCCGCATCGCCGAACTCGACTCCCCGGCGGTGGAGTCCGCGGTGCAGCGGCTCCTGGACCGCTTCGGCACGCGGCTCGGCGACGAGGCCGCCGCCCCGGCCGAGCCCCCTTCCGGCGCTCAGGAGGGGAAGGCGGACCCCGCATCCGCCTCCGTCTTCGACACCGAGGTGCCGCCGCCTTCCCTCGACCGCCTCAGCGACGCGGAACTGGACTTCGAGGACCCTTCCCCAAGCTCTCAGCTTCGTTCGAGCAGGGGAGACCCCACCCCTGTCCCGCCTACCCGCGAGGACGAGAACGAGGCACTGCGCGAAGCCCTCGAAGGGCTGCCGGGCGAACTCCCCGACGCCTTCCCCGAAGAGCCGCCCGCCGAGGCCGCGCACGCCCGCCGCACCATGATCGGCCGCAGCGCCGAGGAGGTCGACCACGCGCCGCCGCGCGGCCGGTACGCCCCCGTCATGGCGCCCGCCCCCGCATCCGGCACGTTCACCCTGCGCCGCCTCGCCCCGGCCGCCGCCCTCGCACTCGCCTCGGCGGTCGTCGTCGGCCGGGTGCTGCGACGCCGCAGGTAGGCGCAGGAAAGCAGGGGCAGGCCCCGGGGCTGGGTAGTGTCCGGAGCGTGAGTAGCGAACAGAACAAGGATTCCGGCGTCCTGCTGAGCGCCGGTGACGTCGAGCTGACCGTCGACCCGGCCGACGGCTGCCGCATCGAGAGCCTGCGCATCGGCGGTACCGAGGTGCTCAGGCAGCCCGAGAACGGCAAGCACTTCGGCAGCTTCCCGATGGTGCCCTGGTGCGGACGGACCGAGAACGGGCGGTTCCGCGACGGCGACAAGGTCCACCAACTCCCGGTGAACTCCCCGCCGCACGCCATCCACGGCACCGGCCGCGACACCCGCTGGCGCACCGCCGCCCGCGGCGCCGCTTCGGCTTCGTTCACCTACGACCTCACCGGCCCGTGGCCGTACGCGGGCCGGGTCACCCAGACCTTCGAGCTGACGCCGGACGCGCTCACGCTCACCATGGGCGTCGAGACGTACGACAACTCCTTCCCCGCACAGATCGGCTGGCACCCCTGGTTCCGGCGCAACCTGGGCACCGGCGCGGACGTCGAGCTCGCCTTCGACGCCGCCTGGCAGGAGGAGCGCGGCGACGACCACCTCCCCACGGGCCGCCGCATCGACCCCCTCCCCAGCCCCTGGGACGACTGCTTCGGCATGCCCGACGGCGTCGACGTCACACTGACCTGGCCCGGGCAGCTGGAGATCAGGGTGACCAGCCGCGAGGAGTGGGTCGTCGTCTACGACGAGCAGGAGGCCGCGGTGTGCGTCGAGCCGCAGACCGGCCCGCCGAACGGGCTCAACTCCCTGCCGCGCCTGGTCACGCCGGTCGACCCGCTGGAGGCGTCGACGACGTGGGCGTGGCGGCGGCTGGGCTGAGGCCCACTTAAGCTCGTTCCCATGACTGACGTACGTGCTGAGCTGCTCCAGCAGATCAAGGACAAGGCCGTGGTGCACGGCAAGGTGACCCTCTCCTCGGGTCTGGAGGCCGACTATTACATCGACCTGCGCCGGATCACCCTGGACGGGGAGGCCGCGCCGATGGTCGGTCAGGTCATGCTCGACCTGGCCGCGGACCTCGACTTCGACTGTGTCGGTGGTCTGACGCTGGGCGCCGACCCGGTCGCCACCTCGATGCTGCACGCCTCCGCCGCGCGCGGGCAGCGCCTCGACGCCTTCGTCGTGCGCAAGGCGCAGAAGGCGCACGGCATGCAGCGCCGTATCGAGGGCACCGAGGTCAAGGGCCGCCGCTGCCTGGTCGTCGAGGACACCTCGACCACCGGCGGCTCGCCGCTGACCGCAGTCGAGGCGGTCCGCGAGGCGGGCGGCGAGGTCGTCGCGGTCGCCACGATCGTCGACCGGGGCGCGGCGAAGGCCATCGCGGACGCGGGCGTGCCGTACCTGACCGGCTACCAGCTGGCGGACCTGGATCTCGCCTGAAGCGGTGACCCAGGTCCCTGCCCTGCTGCTTCGGGGCTGTGACCTGGGGGTTTGCCCGAGGTCGGTGTGTTTCTCGTGAAACACACCGACCTTTGTGCATTCCGGAGCGCAGCCGGTACGCGTCCGCCGGGTGGAGCCGAGTGGAGAGTCTGGAAAGATGGGGGCGACGATGACGTCGCCCCCAGGTCAGGGACCAGCACGCACACCCGCATATCCCAAGGAGCGGACAGATGCCCATCGCAACCCCCGAGGTCTACGCCCAGATGCTCGACCGGGCGAAGGCGGAGAAGTTCGCCTACCCGGCGATCAACGTGACCTCGTCCCAGACTCTGCACGCCGCGCTCCGTGGCTTCGCCGAGGCCGAGAGCGACGGCATCATCCAGATCTCCACCGGTGGTGCGGAGTTCCTGGGTGGCCAGCACAACAAGGACATGGTGACCGGTGCGGTCGCCCTGGCCGAGTTCGCGCACATCGTCGCCGCGAAGTACGACATCACGGTCGCGCTGCACACGGACCACTGCCCCAAGGACAAGCTGGACGGCTACGTCCGCCCGCTGCTCGACGTCTCCGCCGAGCGCGTCGCGCGTGGTCTGAACCCGCTCTTCCAGTCCCACATGTGGGACGGTTCCGCCGAGACGCTGGCCGACAACCTGGCCATCGGCCAGGAGCTGCTGGCCAAGGCCGCCGCCGCCAAGATCATCCTTGAGGTCGAGATCACCCCGACGGGCGGCGAGGAGGACGGCGTCTCGCACGAGATCAACGACGAGCTGTACACGACCGTCGACGACGCGCTGCGTACCGCCGAGGCGCTCGGCCTGGGCGAGAAGGGCCGCTACCTGCTGGCCGCCTCGTTCGGCAACGTGCACGGCGTGTACAAGCCGGGCAACGTGGTGCTGCGTCCGGAGCTCCTCAAGGACCTCCAGGAGGGCGTCGGCTCGAAGTACGGCAAGGCTTCGCCGTTCGACTTCGTCTTCCACGGCGGGTCGGGCTCGACGGCCGAGGAGATCGCCACCGCGCTGGAGAACGGCGTCGTGAAGATGAACCTCGACACGGACACGCAGTACGCCTTCACGCGTCCGGTCGTGGACCACATGTTCCGCAACTACGACGCGGTGCTGAAGGTCGACGGCGAGGTCGGCACGAAGTCGAAGTACGACCCGCGCACGTGGGGCAAGGCGGCTGAGGCGGGCATGGCGGCTCGGGTCACCGAGGCTTGTGCGGCGCTTCGGTCGACGGGCACGCGCCTGAAGTAGTCCGCGCGGACTGCGGCATTTTGCGGCGGGCCCGGCACACCGGAGAGATTCCGGAG
>NZ_JBSGZD010000341.1:0-8013 GCF_053610825.1 Streptomyces sp. NPDC054863
GCCCATGCGTCCGGTGGTGACGAGACAGCCGACCACGGGGACGAGCAGATCGGTGCGCGCGGAGCCCGCGGGCTGGCGCTCCGCCGCCGGACCCACCAGGTCGATCACGGTGGCCGGGTGCTGCACGGCGAGCGTGCGCGCGGTGCGCTCCAGTTCGCCGAGCGCGCCGCTCTCGCCCCCGGCAGCGGCTGCCGCCAGATGGCCGGCCGCGCCGGTGAAGTCGCCGGTGGCGGCGAGGCGTTCCCCCAGTTCCCGGCGGAGCGCGGTACGCACCGGCGGGGGCACGGCCTCGGCCACGGCCTGCCGCAGTACCGCATGACGGAACACCAGCCGGTGTTCCGTGGAGCTCAGCACGCCCGCCGCGACGCACTCCTGCACCGGCGGCATCAGGTCGCGGGCCGTCCGCTCCAGCGCCAGTGCGAGGTCGGCCGGCGGTACCGAGCGGCCCAGGACCGCCGCCACGTCCAGCAGGGCGCCCGCCTCGGCGGACAGGCCGCGCAGGGGCCGCAGCAGCGCCTCCCGCAGCCGGTCAGGCAGCGGCCCCTGGGGCAGCGTCGCCGTCGGCGCGCCGGTGGCCGGCCGGATGAACTCCGCGGCGGCGCGGGCGAGTTCCACGACGCGCCCCGGCATTCCTTCCGCGACGGCGCACAGGGCGGTGAGCCGTTCGTCCGGCGGCGCGCCCAGCACCTCCGTGGCCAGTTCGGTCACGGCGTCCGCCGACAGCGGACCCAGTTCCAGACGGAGCGCAGCGTCGTCGGTGAGGGCGGCGAACAGACGCGTCACGCCGGAGGCGCCCGGGTCCTTCTGGGCCGGTCCGGGCCCGCCGCCGTTCGTCGTGTGCGTCAGCACCACCAATACGGGAAGGGAGCCGGTGGTCAGCAGCGCGGACAGGTCCCGCAGCGCCTCCAGCGCCTTCGGGGGCGCCCACTGCGCATCGTCCAGCGCGACCAGCAGCGGCGCCGTGGGCGGCCGTTCGGCGGTGTGGCGCAGCAGGCGGCCGAGCGCGCTGTCGTCCCCGGAGCCCTGCGGCGCGGGCGGCAGGCCGAGCGGGGCGAGGAATGCGGGGTGGCCGAGATGGTCGGCGGCGGCCCGGCAGACGGTGAACCCCCGGGCCGATGCGAGCAGCGCGGCCTCCGTGAGCATTCTGCTGCGCCCGCTTCCGGAACTGCCCTCGACCAGCACGACCCGGCCCCGACCCCCGGCCGCCTCCGCCAGCGCTCGCACCAGCTGGTCGCGCAGAGTGTCCCGGCCTCGCAGTGCATGGGTCACGGAATCCACTTTCCTTCGGTCGTGCGCTCTGGCGCTCGGTGTACCGCCGATCGAGAACATCGAGAAAAGAGTGCCTCTTTCCGGGGGGCCGCCGAAAGACGCGAATTCTCGGAAAGGGGAATCGGGGACCCTGTTTCCGGCAACGGGTTCCAGGTAAGGAATTCCCGTTCACGTAATCCCGTGAGCGAGGACGCGGTACCGTGGCCACGTGACACCGGACGCGGGCTCCACCAGGGGGTTTCCCGCACAGGGGCCATCGGTCGGGAGGGCCCACCCCACCCGGACGAGTGGGTTTTCGCAGCGACTCGCGGGCCCGCTGACGGTATTTCATGAATGCCGCGGAAGGGCTGGGCCGGCCCACGCCGCTGTGCCTATATTTCCTTTTGTGAAAATACCGAGAGAAGCTTCCGGCCGTTTCGCGTGGCGCCCGCTGGTGAGGCTCGTGCGCGCCCCGGCCGCCCTGTCCGTACCCGGGGACATCCTGTGCGGAGCCGCTGCCGCCGGACGGCCCGCCGACCTCCGCACGCTCGGCGCCGCCGCGTCCTCGGTCTGTCTGTACTGGGCGGGCATGGCCCTCAACGACTACGCCGACGCCGCCGTGGACGGCGTCGAACGCCCCGGCCGGCCGGTTCCCTCCGGGGCGGTCGAGCGGCGCACCGCGCTGGCCGCGGCCACGGGACTGACCGCCGCGGGTCTGGCTCTGGCCGCCGCCTGCGGTCGCCGTCGCCTGGTCACGGCCACTGCGCTCACCGCCGCCGTGTGGGCGTACGACCTTCGCCTCAAGGACACCGTCGCGGGGCCCGCCACCATGGCGGCAGCCCGCGGCATCGACGTACTGATGGGCGGCGGAGTCCGAGCCGCAGCACCCGCGGCGGCCGTCGCCCTGCACACCTACGGCGTCACCACACTCAGCCGTCACGAGGTGTCGGGCGGCGGCCGGGGCGCCGCACGGGCCGCACTGGCCTGCGCGGCCGGGGCCGCCCTGACCGCGGGCACACTGGCCGCGAGCACCGCGCACGCGTCCCGCCCCCGGCTGTTCCTGCCGCTCGCGGGCGCCCTGCTGGCCCGGTACGCATCCGGCTACGGACGTCCGCTGACGACCCTCGCCGCACCGTGGTCCGCGCCGCGTCGGGACGACGTCCCCCGGTCCGCGCCCCGGGACGAAGCCTCCCGGGCCGCGACCCGCCAGGACACCGCCCCCCGGCCCGTCGCCCCACCGGACGACGAGGCGCCCGCCGAGCGGGTCGCCCACGCGGTCCAGGCCGGCATCCTCGCCCTCATCCCGCTCCAGGCGGCCCTCGCCGCCGCCTGCGGAGCCCCGCTGTCCGCCGCGCTCGTGGCCGCGGCCGACCCCCTCGCCTCCCGGCTCGTGAAGGCGGTGCCCGCGACATGATCTTCCGTACCCGCGACACGACCTCCGGCGCCCCCGGCCCGGCCACCGGCCCGCTCCTGCCCCTGCGCTTCGCCTACGGCACCAACGGCTTCGCCCGGCACTCCCTGGAGGAGGCGCTGCGCATCATCGCCGACATCGGCTACGAAGGGGTCTCCCTCACCCTCGCCCGCCACCACCTCGACCCCTACGCCCCCGACGCGCCCGCCCGCGTCGCCCGACTGGCGCGCCTGCTGGACCGGTTGGGCCTCGCCGTGGTCGTCGAGACCGGCGACCCCCAGCTGCTGGACCCCGCCAGGCCGCACCTGCCGGGCCTGCTCTGCGAGCACGGGAGCGACGCCCGCGTCGACCTGATCCGCCGCGCCGTCCGCGTCGCCGACGCACTCGGCGCGGACACCGTGCACGTCACCAGCGGCAGCGCCCCCGAAGGAATGGAGCAGGACGCGGCACTCGACCGGCTGGCCGCCCCGCTGCGGCGGCTCCTCGCCACCGCGCAGACGTACGGGATCACCCTCGCCCTGGAGCCGGAACCGGAGATGTTCCTCAACGGCGTCGACCGGTTCCTGGCGTTGCGTGCCCGCCTCGACGACCACCCGCTGCTGCGCCTGACCCTCGACGTCGGGCACGCCCACTGCTCCGAGCCCCGGCCGTTGCAGGCCTGCGTCGAGCTCGCCCTGCCGCACCTCGCGCACGTCCAGATCGAGGACATGGTCCGGGGCGTCCACCGCCACCTTCCGTTCGGCGCAGGCGAGATCGACTTCCCGCCGGTGCTGCACGCCCTGGCCGAAGGCGGCCACCGCGGCCTGGTCTCCGTGGAGATCCAGGACGGTTTCGCCGACGCCGCCCGCACCGCCACCCGGTCCCTCGCCTTCCTGCGGCAAGCCGCACGCGTGAGGGAGACAGCACGAGTGAGGGAGACAGCATGATCGCCGGACTCTGCGCGGCCCTGGAGGAGCGCCTCACCCCGGCCGCCGCCGGCTGGCTGGAAGGCGCACTGCGCGCCACGGCCGCCGACCCCGACGCCGTCCACGACGTGTTCCCCGCCGTCGCCCGGCACTGCGGACGGGGGCCGCTGGACGCGGCACCCGCCGACGACCCGGACGGCGTGAGCGCCGACTGGAGCGTTGCCGACGCCGCACGGGTGCTGCTGCTGACCGTACTGCCCGCCGACCGGCCGCCGTTGACCGACCGGCTCACCCGCCTCTACCGGGAAGGAGGCACCGCGGAACGGCTCGCCGTGCTGCGCGGCCTGTCCGTCCTCGACGACCTCGACGACACCCTCGGCGACTCCGCCACCGGCCTGCTCCACGAGGCGCTGCGCTCGCACGACCCCCGCCTCGTCCGCGCCGCGCTCGGCCCCTACGCGGTCCGCCGCCTGGACGCCCCCGCCTACCGGCAGGCCATCCTCAAGTGCGTCTGCATGGGGCTGCCCGCCCCGCCGGCACCGCACCGCACCGACGCCGAACTCGCCCGCATGCTCGCCGACCACGCCCACGAACGCGTCGCCGCCGGGCGTGCGGTCCCCGACGAGATCTGGCCGGTACTCGCCCGCTTCCCGGACGCCGTCGCCGCCTCGGGCCTCGCCGACGAGGCCGACCACCCCGACGAAGCCCGCCGCACCGCCGCGCGCCGCGTCCTCGACCGGCTCGCACGCACCCGCGCCACCACCCTCTGAAGGAGCTCCCATGCGCATCTTCGATCCGCACGTGCACATGTCCTCCCGCACCACCGACGACTACGCGCGGATGCGCGACGTGGGAGTACGCGCCCTGGTGGAGCCCGCCTTCTGGCTCGGCCAGCCGCGCACCTCCGTCGGGAGTTTCACCGACTACTTCGACAGCCTCCTCGGCTTCGAGCCCTTCCGCGCCGCCCAGTTCGGCATCCGCCACCACTGCGCCCTGGCCCTCAACCCGAAGGAGGCCAACGACCCGCGCTGCACCGGCGTCCTGGACGAACTGCCCCGCTACCTCGTACGCGACGGCGTCGTCGCCGTCGGCGAGATCGGCTACGACTCGATGACCCCCGCCGAGGACACCGCGTTCGCCACCCAGCTCGACCTCGCCGTCCGCCACGACCTGCCCGTACTCGTGCACACCCCGCACCGGGACAAGGCCGTCGGCACCCGGCGCACCCTGGACGTGATCCGCGAGTCCGGCATCGCCCCGCACCGCGTCCTGGTCGACCACCTCAACGAGGTCACGGTCGACCTCGTCGCCGACTCGGGCTGCTGGATGGGCTTCTCCGTCTACCCCGACACCAAGATGGACGAGACGCGCACCGTGGAGATCCTGCGCCGTCACGGCACGGACCGGATGCTGGTCAACTCGGCCGCCGACTGGGGCCACAGCGACCCGTGCACCACCCGCGCCACCGGCGAGGCCATGCTCGCCGCCGGGATGGGCGAGCAGCTGGCCCACCAGGTGCTGTGGAACAACCCGGTCGCGTTCTACGGCCAGAGTGGACGCCTGGACCTGGCGGACCTGTACGACGACGAGTGGCAGGGCCCGTACGACGACGAGCGGGCGGGCCCCCGCGACGACGAGCGGGACGCTCCGCGCGACGGCAAGCGGCAGGGCCCGTACGGCGACGGGCCGGCCGGACCCCGCGGCGACGCGGCGACGTTCGCCGGGAACTCGCTGCTGCGCGGGGAGCGTTGAGCGTTGCGCTTCCGTCACCGGGACGGCTCCGTCGTCCACCTCGCCTACTGCACCAACGTCCACGCCGCGGAGAGCCTGGACGGCGTCACCGACCAGCTCGACCGGTACGCCGCCCGGGTCCGTGACCGCCTGGACGTCCCCGTACTCGGCGTCGGCCTGTGGCTGGCCCGCGACGCCGCCCGCGAACTCGCCGCCCGCCCCGACCTCACCGCCCGCCTCCGCGACCATCTGCGCCGCCGCGGTCTGGAGACCGTCACCCTCAACGCCTTCCCGTACGAGGGCTTCCACCGCCCCTCCGTCAAGCACGCCGTCTACACGCCCGACTGGAGCGACCCGCGCCGCCTCGCCTACACCGTCGACTGCGCCCGTGTCCTGGCCGGACTGCTGCCCGACGACGTCACCGAGGGCAGCGTCTCCACCCTGCCCCTGGGCTGGCGCACCGACTGGACCCCGCAGCGCCACGCGACCGCCCGCACCCAACTCACCCTGCTTGCGGCCGAGTTGGTTGATCTGCGCCGGGAAACCGGCCGCACCGTCCGGGTCGGTCTGGAACCCGAGCCCGGCTGCGCGGTGGAGACCACCGCACAGGCGGCCAGGCTGCTCGCCGGACTGCCGGCGGAGCTCGGCGTCTGCCTCGACACCTGCCACCTGGCGGTCCAGTTCGAGGAACCCGCCGCAGCCCTCGCCCGCCTCCACGACGCGCACCTCGACGTCGTCAAGGCGCAGATCTCCCGCGCCCTGCACGTGCCCGACCCCGGGGCCCCCGGCCGCGCCGAGCACCTCGCCGGCTACGCCGAGCCCCGCTTCCTGCACCAGACCCGGATGTGCGCCGCCGACGGCACCGTCCACGGCGCCGACGACCTCGCCGACGCCCTGCACGGCCCGCTGCCCCGCACCGGCCCCTGGCGCGTGCACTTCCACACCCCCCTGCACGCGGAGCCCGAGCCCCCGCTCCGGGCCACCGGCGACGTGCTCGAAGCCACCCTCCGCGTTCTGCTGGGCGGCCCCCGCGCACACGTGCGCCACCTGGAGACCGAGACCTACACCTGGGAGGTGCTGCCCGCAGCGGCCCGCCCTCGCGACCGCGACGACCTCGTCGCGGGCATCGCCGCGGAACTCGACTGGACCCGCGACGCCCTGCTGCGCCTCGGCCTCGCCGAGGACACCGCCCCCACCCGACCGGGCCCCGTGGACGGCCCCGGTACCACCCGCACGGAGGTGACCGTCCCATGAGCCGTCTCGTCGTCCTCGACGTCGTCGGAGTGACCCCCCGCCTGCTGCGCCACATGCCCGCCCTGCGGGCCGTGGCCGAGCACGGCACCGCAGCCGCCCTGGAGCCGGTCCTGCCCGCGGTCACGTGCACGATGCAGTCCACCTTCCTCACCGGCGAACCCCCCTCCGGGCACGGCGCGGTGGGCAACGGCTGGTACTTCCGCGACCTCGGCGAGGTCCTGCTGTGGCGCCAGCACAACGCGCTGGTCCAGGGCGAGAAACTGTGGGAGGCCGCCCGGCGCGAGCGCCCCGGCCTCACCGTCGCCAACATCTGCTGGTGGTACGCGATGGGCGCGGACGTCGACTGGACCGTCACCCCCCGGCCCGTGTACTACTCCGACGGCAGCAAGGAGGCCGACTGCTACACCTGGCCACCGTCCCTGCACGACGAACTCACCGCACGCCTCGGCCCGTTCCCGCTGTTCACGTTCTGGGGCCCGAACGCGGGCCTCACCTCGACCCGGTGGATACTCGCCGCCGCCCGCCACGTCTTCGACACCCACCGTCCCGACCTGAGCCTGGTCTACGTCCCACACCTCGACTACGACCTCCAGCGCCACGGCCCCGACTCGCCGGAGGCCCGCCGGGAGGCCCGCCGCCTCGACGACGCGCTCGCCCCCTTCCTGCGCCACCTGCGGGAGGAGGGCGCCACCGTCGTCGCGCTGAGCGAGTACGGCATCACCCCGGTCCGGCGGCCCGTCGACGTCAACCGCGCACTGCGCCGTGCGGGCCTGCTCCAGGTGCACACCCAGGCCGGCATGGAGTACCTCGACCCGCGGACCTCCGCCGCGTTCGCCGTCGCCGACCACCAGATCGCCCACGTGTACGTCGCCGACCCCGACGACCTGCCCCGGGCCCGGAAGGTGCTGGAGGAGCTGGACGGGATGGCGGAGGTGCTCGACGGCCCGGCCAAGAAACGCCACGGCCTCGACCACGAACGCGCCGGTGACCTCGTCGTCGTGGCCGAACCGGACGCCTGGTGCACGTACTACTACTGGCTGGACGACGATCTGGCACCCGACTTCGCCCGGCAGGTCGACATCCACGCCAAGCCCGGCTACGACCCCGCGGAGCTGCTCTACGACCCGGACGTGCCCGGCGTACGGCTGCGCGCGCTGGGCTCCGTCGCCCGCAAGAAGGCCGGTCTGCGCTACCGGATACGCACCGTGCCCCTGGATCCGTCCGGGGTCCGCGGCAGTCACGGCCGCCCGGTGGACGACCCCGAGGACGGTCCGGTGTTCCTGTGCGACAGCCCGGTCACCGGGGCCGCGACCGTGGCAGCCACCGAGGTCAAGGGCCTGCTCCTGGACCTCCTCACGCGCGAGAGCACCTCGCCGCGGACGGCGTCGGCCGGCGCCACCGGTTGACCGGGAGACGCGAAGGCCCGGGAGGCGCGGGGGCGCAGGACGCACGAAGGCCCGGGAC
>NZ_JBSGZD010000342.1:0-7986 GCF_053610825.1 Streptomyces sp. NPDC054863
CGGAGGAAGATTCCTCCGGGGGCCCCGTCACGTCCGGGTTCGCGCACGGTTCCACGTGCGGGTTCGCACACGGGCGACGGCCGCGGCTCAGGCGAGGTCGTCCCGGGTGACCGTACGGGCGAGTACCCGCAGCGTGCCGTCGTCGCCGCGCACCAGCCGGTCCTCGCAGACGCACACCCGGTGCACCGCGGAGTCGCCCCCCACCTGCGAGACGTAGACGATGGCGTACGAACGCACGTCGACGGCGCCGTCCGCGAGGGGGCGCACGTCGAACATGCCGATGAAGTGCCGGTGGCGCTGCCCCGCGGCGGCGAGTTCGGCGTGGGTGCGGCTGGTCGCCGCGATCAGCCCCGGGCGTCCCCGCACGGGCTCGGGGAGCGTCGGCACGGCGAAGGTCGCGTCCTCGGTGAACGTCGCGGCCCAGCGCTCCGACTCCCCCAGGTCGAGAAGCTGCATCTGGTGCGCGTAGAACTGCTGCACCTCGGCGTGCAGGGACGCGTTCCAGGCGGCCGGGGCGGCGGCCGGAGCGGGGACGGGGGCTGCGAGGTCGGGCGTGGTCGTCATGGCGACTCCGTTCGTCGGTTGCGCCCATGCTGTGCCGGGCGGATCGCAGGCACGGTGGAGCATCCCTCAAGCCCGCGGACCCTCGCCGGGCAGCCGGACGGGGGCGGCGCTCGGGGCTGCGGGCTCCTCCGGGACCCCGTCCGCGAGCGGGGTGAGCGGCCCCGCCGGGGCGAGGGCGCCGGACAGGGCGGCCCGGGTCAGCGCGGCGCCCCGGGCGGCGACGTGGCCGTCCGGGCGTGCCAGCAGCCAGCCGCCGGGGGTCAGGCCGAGTTCCGTGCGCAGCCGGCCGTCCTGGTCGGGGAGCGGGGCGGGCCCGTCGGTGCCCGTGCCGCCGACGGTGCGTACCGACAGCCACGGGGCGTACTGGAGGGCCGCCGTGCCGGCGACGTCCGCCGGGGTGTCGCCCGACCGGCTGCCCCCCGCGGCCAGCAGCAACGTCCAGCGGGGGTCGCGGAGTTCGGCGTGCAGCGCGGCGCAGCCGGGGTGGTCCGGCTCGTGCACCCGGGCCCCGGTGAGCCGTTCGCCGGGTGCGGGTCCCGCGGAGCGGCCCGGGGCGCCGGTGGTCAGGGAGGAGGTGGCGTAGCCGATGCGCAGCCCGGACATGCCGCCGAGCACCTTGCGCTGCACCGCCCGCCGCAGCGGGCGCACCGTGCGTACGGCGGCGAGGGCGAGGGGCAGCGCCCGGGAGGCGAACGCCTGCTTCAACTGGACGAGGAAGGTGGCGGTCCGGGTGGAGTGGAGCAGCGTCCTGCCCAGCGGCACCCGCTCCTCGCTGAAGGTGGCCAGGAGGTCCGGGTGGGCGTGGCCGTGGGCGACCATGGCGAGCTTCCAGGCCAGGTTGCAGGCCTCCTGGATGCCGGTGTTCATGCCCTGCCCGGAGGCGGGGCTGTGCACGTGGGCGGCGTCGCCCGCGACCAGTACCCGGCCCTCGTGCATCCGCTCCACCATCCGCTGCTGGAAGGTGAAGACCGACGTCCACCGGCTCGGGCCGACCCGGACCCGGTGGCCGAGGCCCGCCGACAGCTTCTCGCTCAGCAGCTCCTCGGTGCGGCGCGGGTCGCCCCCGCGCGGGGCGGGCACGGTGTCGAGCACCCGCCAGTGCCCGTCGCGCAGGAAGGGCACCATCATCAGCGCCTGACTGCCGGTGTGGGCCCAGTAGATGGTGTCGGGCGGCAGGTCGGTCTCGATCGGGGCGTCGGTGAGCATCCAGGTCTCGCTGGCCTCCCCGGCCAGTTCGAGGCCCAGTTGTGCGCGTACGGTGCTGTGGCCTCCGTCGCAGCCCACCAGCCAGGGCGTCTCGATCCGCTCCACGTCGCCGTCCGGGCCGCTCAGGGTCGCCCGTACGGTGTCCGCGTCCTGGGTGAAGCCGGTCAGCCGCACCCCCCATTCGACCTCGATCCCGCGGCGGGACAGCGCCGCGCGCAGCACCGCCTCCGTCTCGGTCTGCTCGATGAGCAGGGTGAAGGGGTAGGAGGTCGGCATGGTGGCGTAGTCGGCCTCCAGCCGGGCGGGCCGGCCGCCGCGCGCGTACATGGTGAAGGCGCGGTTGCGGCGGCCCCTGGCCAGCAGGTCGTCGACGACGCCCATCTGGTCGAACAGCTCCAGGGTGCGCGGGTGCGCGGCCACGGCCCTGCTGGTGCGCGCGGGTCCTTCGGCGGCGTCGACGACCCGCACCGAAAGACCCCGGCGGGCCAGTTCGTGGGCGGCGGTCAGGCCGACGGGGCCGGCTCCCGCGACGAGTACGTCGGGGCCCGTCCGCCGCGTCATGCGCCGCCTCCGGGAAGGGCGTGCCGGTGCGCGGGAAGGGCGTGCCGGTGCGCGGGAAGGGCGTGCCGGTGCGCGGGGCGGGGGTGCACGGGGCCGGTCATGGTGTGTTCCTCTCCTGGCTCTCCTGAGGGGTGCGGGAGCGCAACCGGGCGCGCAGGGCGCGCCGTTCGGGCTTTCCCGCGGGGCTGCGGGGGACGGCCGGCAGGGTCTCGGCCAGCCGGACGTGCTCGTGGTCGGCGAGTCGCCCGTTGGCCCGTGCGGTGATGGAGGCGAGCACGTCGGCCACGGCGCGCCCGGCCGGGCCCGGGGCGGCGCCGTGGCCTGGCGCGGGATCGTCGCGCAGGACGATGCCGGCCCAGGCGAGGGAGCCGTGCACCTCGTCGGGCAGGTCGGCGACGATGCAGTCGGCGACCCGCGGGTCCTCGCGCAGGACGTTCTCGATCCGGCTCGGCGAGACGATTTCGTTGTCGTACGAGAAGAGGTCGTCGACCCGGTCGACCAGGCACAGCTCCCCCTCCTCGTCGAGGTGGCCGACGTCCCCGGTGGAGAACCAGCCGTCCGCGTCGATCCGTTGCGGCCTGCGGTCCCCGAGGTAGCCCGCCATCAGCTGCGGCCCCCTCACCTGTACCTCCCCGGTGGCCCCCGGTCCGACCGGCAGGCGGGAGGAGAGGTCCACGAGACGGCACTGGGTGCCGGGCAGCGCCTCGCCGACCGTGCCCGGCCGGTGCCGTCCGGGCCGCTGGCAGTGGGTGAGCGGGGAGAGTTCGGTCATGCCGTAGCCCTGGACGACGGGAACGCCCAGCCGTTCGCGCAGCAGGTGCGCCGCCTGGGGCCGCAGTGCGGAGCCACCGGAGAGCACGGCCGTCAGCCGGGTGCCGCCGGGTGCGGGGCCCGCGGCGGTGAGCCGCGGGTCGGCGGCCAGCCGGTGCAGCCGTGCGGGCAGCCCGTAGTAGTGGGTGGCGCCCGCCCCGGCGGCCACGGCGAGCGACGCGAAGGGGTCGGGGTCCTGGCACAGCACCTGGCAGGCGCCCGCGTACATCGCGGAGTTGAGGTGCATGACGTGGAAGAAGGGCAGGTGGTTGAGGGTGACCGAGGTGCAGTCCAGGCGGTGCGCGACGGCGGTCTGCTTCGCGTTGGCGACCAGGTTGCGGTGGGTGAGCAGGACGCCCTTCGGGGGGCCCGTGGTGCCGGTGGTGAACTGGACGGCCGCGATCGACGCCGGGTCGGCCGGGCCGCCCCCGGGCGTCGACGGGGCTGATTCCAGGGCGCGTTGCAGGGACACGGTGGAGCCGGACGCAGATCCGTGCGGTCCGTCGGTCACCACGACCGTGCGCAGCAGGGGCAGTGCGTCGCGCATCGCGTTCACCACCTTGGCGGTGACGGCGGGCAGGAACGCCACCTCGGCCTCCGCGGTGGCCAGGACGTGCCGCAGGCCTTCTTCGGGGGCCATCGGATGGACCAGGACGGCGGTGGCGCCGCTGCGGACCGTGCCGTAGTAGAGGGCGGCGAAGTCCGGCCCGAGGGCGGGGACCACTGCCGTACGCACCCCGCGCCGCCCCGCGTTCTCCTGCTCCAGCCAGGCGGCGACCCGGTCGGCCCGTGCGTCCAGCGCGGCGAAGTCCACCGCGGTGCCCTCGGTGCTGTCCTCGGTGCGCAGGGCGATGCCTCCGGGGTCGCGGACCGCGGCCTCGCGGAGCAGGGCGTCCAGCGGAAGGTCCGGCACGGTGAAGCGGGGCATGGCTCGTACTCCTCCGGTCGGTCGGTGCACTGCTGCACGGCGACCGTTCACACGGTGCGCCAACTCCCTTGAGAAACCGTTGGGAAAGGGTCGATCCGCGCTGCAGCGCGGCAAGCGGCGGGCCCACCGGAGGCTGTCGGCGGGCTGAAGGCGGGCGTGCGGCGGGCGTGCGGCGGGCCTGCGGGGAAGATCTAAAATGGTCTTGAGTTCCCTGACCCGGAGGTATGCATGACCGCTTTCGACGCCGGCACCGAGTTCGACCGTCAGCTCCAGACCCTCGTCGACCTGGGTTACCCGGGTCTCGCCGGGCTTTCGGAGAGCGACTTCCGCGAAAGGACCGCGCCCCTGCGCGCACCCGTCGTGGCACGGGCGGAGCACATGGCGGAGCCGGAGGAGGGCCGCGTCCCCTTCGTCCTGGTGGTCCCACGGGCCGTCGTCTCCCTGGAGGAGGCGGTGCCGCTCACCACTCTCGCGAGCCCCCGCAGGACCGAACCGGGCGTCATCGAGCGCTTCTTCGGCCCCGGCGAGCTGGAGCGCTTCGTCTCGCTCGACGAACTCGCCGTCCCGGAGAAGGAGTTGTACGTCCTCTTCGACATCGACCGGGGCGAGGAGTTCTGCGGGACGGTCCCGCTGGAGGCGTTCAAGGTGATCGAGGGCCGGGAGCGCAGCGTCCTCACCATCGAGGAGGGCCTGGCACTGCTCACCCAGTTCCCCGCCGCCCTCGCCAAGAACAAGTGCTGGTCCGTCGCCGGCAGCCGCATCGGCGACCCGCGGGTTCCCGCGTTCTGGATCAGCAAGAACGCGCCGAAGCTGGGCTGGTGCTGGGAGGGCAATCCGCACACCTGGCTGGGCGTCGCCTCGGCGGGGGCCCGCGCCGTCCTCTGACCCCCGCCTCGGCGCGGCCGGGCTCAGTACAGCAGCTGGAGCGGGAACGCCCGGGCCATCGCGGCCATGCCCGCGTCGTTGAGGTGCAGACCGTCGCCGCCGTCGTACGCGGGCAGCAGTCGGCCCGGCCGGCCGGGGTCGCGGACGGCGGCGTCGAAGTCGACGACCCCGTCGAAGGCGCCGCCCGTGCGGATCCAGGTGTTGACGGCCTGGCGGACCGACTCGCGCTGCGGGGTGAAGTAGCCGAGGGAGTCGCCCTCGAAGGGCAGGATCGTCGCGCCGACGATCCGCAGTCCCTTCTGGTGGGCACGCTGGATCAACTGCCGGTACCCCTCGATGAGTTCGGGGGCCGAGACCTCCTCGGACGCGGGTGCGACGAGGCCCGGCGCGCCCAGGTCGTTGACACCGAGGAGCACGCTGACGACGCGGGCCCCGGGCTGCCCCAGTACGTCCCGGTCGAACCTCTTCAGTGCGCTCTCGCCGAAGTACGCGGCGAAGGACTCGGCGGGCGAACCGGGCTCCGGGTTCGGGTCCCGCAGCAGGCGGTTGCCGCCGATGCCGGCGTTCACGACGCCGGTACGGGTCAACTGCCCGTCCGCGCGCGCCCGTTCGGCGAGCAGGTCGGGCCAGCGGTGGTTGGCGCCGATCGTGGTGTGTTCACCGTCGGTGAGGGAGTCGCCGAGCGCCACCAGGGCCGAGGGCGCCCTGCCGCTGCCGGCGGCGGGGTCGACGGACACGCCCGACAGGAAGTGCCACGACGTGGTGGTCCTGGTCGGTGCGAGGTCGGGCTTGCCCGTGACGTCGCCTGCGGCCACGAAGTTGCGCTGGTAGGCCGACGAGTGGACGGTGTCGGCCGGGGTGTGCTGCGGCAGGTACAGGCTGATCACGAGGTCGCTGCCGGCGGTCGTGGGCAGCTCGACGGGGTCGCTCCAGCGCTGTGTGCCCGGCGGGAGCGTCGTCGACGTACTGCCGCCGAAGCGCAGCACGCGGTCGCTGCCGGGGTCGACGGCGGTCTCGGGCCCGCCCGCCGCCGGACGTGCGGCATGCGCTCCGCCCAGGACCAGCGGCGTCGCGCCGAACTCGTTGGTGAACCGCACGCGCAGGGCGCCCCCCGCGACGGACGTGTGCACCTTCTGCCGCAGCGTCTGGTTCTCGTACACCGTGGTGTCGGAGGCGGGTGCGGCGGTGGGCGAGGCCGCCCAGGTGCCGGTCGGAGTGCCGGCCGGTGTGCTCGTCGGCGTGCTCGTCGCGGCGTGGGCGGCGGGCGCCGGGGCGAGCACGGTGAGAAGGGCCAGGAGGGGCGCACTCAGCAGTGCGGGTATGCGTCCGCGCATGGGCGTCGTACCTTTCGTGGGGTCGGTGGGACGGCCACGAACGATCATAGGAAGACGCCGGGGAGCGGTCGGTGTCCTCGACCGGGCACCGCCGGGGATCCGGCCGGAGCTCCGGCCGGGTTCGAGCGCCGCACCACCGGGCGCCGACCGTACTTCCCCCAGCCGCACCACCGGGCGCCGACCGCTTTTGCCCCGCGTGCTCAACTGCCGTCGCGCGCAGTTGAACAGCAGCCGGTCACGGTTGCTCGCTCTCCCCGATCTCGCGCGCGAACTCCTCCCACATGCCCGCGTACTTCCTCGCGAGGTCGGCCACCAGGTTCGTGCAGTGCGAGGGCACCGTATCGGCCATCAGCAGGAGTTCCCGCCGCTCCACGGCGCTTCGCTGGAGCAGCCGCAGGAGCTGCCTACCGCTCTCCTTGTGCCGCAGCGACGGGTCGCGCAGGAGCTTGTCCATCGGCGAGACGTCGGCCGGGCGGACCGCGCGGATCGGGCGGACCACGCCCACGGCGTCCTCGGCCGCACCGCCCTGCGGCCTCGTGGCACCCGTCGCGCCCGTGGGGCTCATGGCACCCGTCGGACTCGTCGCGCCCGTCGCGTTCATGTCGCTCGTCGCGCCCGTCGCGTCGGCGCCCGCCTGCCGCTTCTTCGAGGTGTCCCGTTCCGGTACGGGCGGCAGGCCGGAGGCGAGTCGTTTGCGGACGTCGCCGACCGTCGCCGGTGAGATGCCGACGCACCGGGCCACCTCGCGCAGCGAGGCGTGCGGGCGCTCCCTGAGCAGTTCGACGGCCTTGCGGCGGCCCTCCGCGCCGTCCAGCGGCCGGAGCTTGCCGTCCGTACCCCTGCGGGCCTGCGGCCACGGGCCCTTGCCTGCCGAGGCGGCCCGCAGCGCCGCCACGGTCTTGGCGCCGACCCCCGCACTGCGCGCCACCGCCCGGTCCGAGAGGTGCGGCCACTGGGCGAGGATGCGCTGCGCGGCGGCCCGGCGGTCCTCCCGGGAGAGCGGAAGGCCGTGCGCCGTGTTGGACCGGACCGCGAGGAGGAACGCCTCCTCGGCAGCGCCGTCGAAGAACCGCACCTCGATGTGCTCGCGGCCCTTCGCGGACGCGGCCATGATGCGGTGCATGCCGTCGATGACCCGCATCGTGGCCCGCTCCACGAGGATCGGCGGCAGCGTGTCGTCGAGCTCCGCGAGCCGGGCCACGTGCGCGGTGTCCTCGCCCCTCAGGCGGGGGGAATAGCCGGGAACGAGCGACGAGATCGGTACGGATCGAATTTCCTGGTCGAGGGTCCCCGCCAACGCCGCCGTCATTGTCGGAGCGTCAGAATTCTCTCGCGTCGGATCGAAGACAAGTGCACCGGAATCTGGCATGTGACTGACTCAGCTCCCCTCGGAATTCAAGCTCCTGCACGGTACACACGTTCACCGTTCGCAGGCGCCGTATCGCATCGAGGTGGAATCCAGAATTCCCTTGAAAACACTTGAGGAGGGCTCGAAGAACGCTTGAGGAGTGGTGGAGGACGACTGCGTCCCGGGTTCACAGAATGAGTTCGTACCCGTCCGGCAGAACTTCCGCACCGGCCTTGTGCACCGTCGCGCAGGCGTCGGAGGACGGGTCCAGGAGCGGGTTGGTGTTGTTGAAGTGGGTGTAGATGCGGCGCAGGCCCGGGTGGCGGGCGAGGGCGGCGAGGCTGCCGCCC
>NZ_JBSGZD010000343.1:0-7959 GCF_053610825.1 Streptomyces sp. NPDC054863
CCCCGGCGGATCAGGTGCGCAGCAGGCGGGCGATCGCCTTCGTCGCTTCCTCGACCTTGTCGTCGATCTCCGTCCCGCCCTTGACCGCCGCGTCCGCGACGCAGTGCCGCAGGTGTTCCTCCAGGAGCTGGAGGGCGAAGGACTGGAGGGCCTTCGTGGAGGCCGAGACCTGGGTGAGTATGTCGATGCAGTAGACGTCCTCGTCGACGAGCCGCTGGAGGCCGCGGATCTGGCCCTCGATGCGGCGCAGGCGCTTGAGGTGTTCGTCCTTCTGCTTGTGGTAGCCGTGGGTCGTGGCAGGGGCCGGAGTCGGCGATGCCGCGTCCTGCGTGGTCACGCCGGCCGCCTCTTCGGTGGTCGTCATCGCGTCCTCCAGGGAAGGTCAGCGGGGTGAAATACCCCTCGTGGGTATATTCTACGGGGCTCTGGGGCGGGCCGCGGGGGTCCCTGCCCGCCACTCTGCCCGATGGGCGACACTGAGGAACGCCGGTTAGCCGTGGCCGGATGATGCGCCTAGCATCAGCCTGACCGAATCCAATGCACCCCGAGGACCCCACGTGCGCTTTCGTCTGACCCCCCGGGAGACGAGCTTCTACGACATGTTCTCCGCATCAGCGGACAACATCGTCACGGGCTCCAAGCTCCTCATGGAACTGCTTGGAGCGGACTCCTCCGCCCGGGCCGAGATCGCGGAGCGGATGCGGGCAGCGGAGCACGCGGGCGACGACGCCACTCACGCGATCTTCCACCAGCTGAATTCCTCCTTCATCACGCCGTTCGACCGCGAGGACATCTACAACCTCGCGTCGTCGCTCGACGACATCATGGACTTCATGGAGGAGGCCGTCGACCTGGTCGTCCTGTACCAGGTGGAGGAGCTGCCGAAGGGCGTCGAGCAGCAGATCGAGGTGCTGGCGCGGGCTGCCGTGCTGACCGCCGAGGCCATGCCGGGGCTGCGCACGATGAGCAACCTCACCGAGTACTGGATCGAGGTCAACCGGCTGGAGAACCAGGCGGACCAGATCCACCGCAAGCTGCTCGCCCAGCTCTTCAACGGCAAGTACGACGCCATGGAGGTGCTGAAGCTGAAGCAGATCGTGGACGTGCTGGAAGAAGCCGCTGACGCCTTCGAGCACGTGGCGAACACGGTGGAGACCATCGCCGTCAAGGAGTCCTGACTTCGTGGACACCTTTACGCTGGTCGTGACGATCGCTGTCGCGCTCGGTTTTACGTACACCAACGGCTTCCACGACTCGGCGAACGCGATCGCCACCTCGGTGTCCACGCGCGCGCTGACGCCGCGTGCGGCGCTCGCGATGGCCGCGGTCATGAACCTCGCCGGTGCCTTCCTCGGGCAGGGCGTCGCGAAGACGGTCAGTGAGGGGCTCATCGAGACTCCGCACGGCCAGAAGGGCATGGCGATCCTTTTCGCCGCGCTCGTCGGCGCGATCGTGTGGAACCTCGTGACCTGGTACTTCGGGCTTCCTTCGTCCTCGTCGCACGCGTTGTTCGGCGGGATGGTGGGCGCGGCCCTGGCCGGGGGCACCGAGGTGATCTGGGGCGGCGTCCTGTCCAAGGTCGTCATCCCGATGTTCCTGTCGCCCTTCGTGGGCCTGATCATCGGCTATCTGGTGATGGTCGCGATCATGTGGATGTTCCGCAGGTCGAACCCGCACAAGGCGAAGCGGGGCTTCAGGATCGCCCAGACGGTCTCGGCCGCCGCCATGGCGCTGGGCCACGGCCTCCAGGACGCGCAGAAGACCATGGGCATCGTGGTGATGGCGCTGGTCATCGCCGATGTCGAGGGCCAGGACGATGCGATTCCGATCTGGGTCAAGGTCGCCTGTGCGGTGACGCTCTCGCTCGGTACGTACGCGGGCGGCTGGCGCATCATGCGCACGCTGGGTCGCCGGATCATCGAGCTGGACCCGCCGCAGGGCTTCGCGGCGGAGACGACCGCCGCTTCGGTGATGTACACGGCTTCGTTCATGTTCCACGCGCCGATCTCGACGACGCACGTCATCACCTCGGCGATCATGGGCGTCGGCTCGACGAAGGGCTCGCGGGCCGTGCGCTGGGGCGTCGCCAAGAACATCGTGATGGGCTGGTTCATCACGATGCCGGCGGCGGCACTGGTGGCCGCGGTCAGCTTCTGGGGCGTACAGCTGGCCTTCGGCTAGAGAAAGCACTTGTACGGAGGAAGGGCCCGCCCCCCGGTTCGCACCGGGGAGCGGGCCCTTTCGCCTTGCGGTGGCACCGCCATGCAGCACCGCAAGTGTGTGGGGAGGCTCGGGAGAGCCTCGTACGGTCTAGCCGAAGCGGCCCGAGATGTAGTCCTCGGTGGCCTGGACGGACGGGTTGGAGAAGATCCGCTCCGTCTCGTCGATCTCGATCAGCTTGCCGGGCTGGCCGACCGCGGACAGGTTGAAGAAGGCCGTGCGGTCGGAGACGCGGGCGGCCTGCTGCATGTTGTGCGTCACGATGACGATCGTGAAGCGCTCCTTGAGCTCGCCGATCAGGTCCTCGATGGCGAGGGTGGAGATCGGGTCCAGGGCGGAGCAGGGCTCGTCCATGAGGAGGACCTGGGGCTCCACCGCGATCGCGCGGGCGATGCACAGACGCTGCTGCTGGCCGCCGGAGAGGCCGGAGCCGGGCTTGTTGAGGCGGTCCTTGACCTCGTTCCAGAGGTTGGCGCCCTTGAGGGACTTCTCGACGACGTCGGCCAGCTCGTTCTTCTTGTACGAGCCGTTCAGGCGCAGGCCCGCCGCCACGTTGTCGAAGATCGACATGGTGGGGAAGGGGTTCGGGCGCTGGAAGACCATGCCGACGGTGCGGCGTACGGAGACCGGGTCGACGCTGGACGCGTACAGGTTCTCGTCGTCCAGGAGGACCTTGCCCTCGACGCGGCCGCCGGGGGTGACCTCGTGCATCCGGTTGAGGGTGCGCAGGAAGGTGGACTTTCCGCAGCCGGAGGGGCCGATGAAGGCCGTGACGGAGCGGGGTTCGACGGTCATCGAGATGTCGTCGATCGCCTTGTGGGTGCCGTAGAAGGCCGAGAGGCCGGATACGTCGATTCGCTTTGCCATGATGCGGTCACTTCGCTTTCAGGTTGTCGCGTCAGCGACCGGTCTTGGGAGCCTTCCAGCGGGCGATGCCGCGGGCCACCAGGTTGAGGATCATGACGAAGGCGATCAGGACCAGGGCGGCTGCCCAGGCGCGGTCGTAACTCGCCTCGCTGCCCACCCGGTACTGCTCCCAGATGTAGAAGGGGAGCGAGGACTGGGCGCCGTCGAAGGGGTTCGGGTTGATCAGCTGGGAGCCGAAGACGAGGAGCATGATCGGGGCGGTCTCGCCTGCGATGCGGGCGATGGCCAGCATGACGCCGGTGGTGATGCCGCCGACGGCGGTCGGCAGGACCACCTTGAGGATCGTGCGCCACTTCGGTACGCCGAGGGCGAGGGAGGCCTCGCGCAGCTCGTTCGGCACCAGCTTCAGCATCTCTTCGGTGGAGCGTACGACCACCGGGACCATCAGGATCGCGAGCGCCAGGGCGCCCATGAAGCCGGAGGGCTGGAGCTGGAACATCAGCATGATCGAGAGGAGGAAGAGGCCCGCGACGATCGACGGGATGCCCGTCATGACGTCCACGAAGAAGGTGACGGCCTTGGCGAGCGCGCCCTTGCCGTACTCGACCAGGTAGACGGCGGTCAGCAGGCCGACCGGCACGGCGACGAGGGTGGCGATGCCGACCTGCTCCACGGTGCCGATCAGGGCGTGGTAGACGCCGCCGCCCGCTTCGAAGCCGGGTACGCCGGCCATCGAGTGGGTGAGGAAGTAGCCGTCGAGGACCTTGATGCCGCGGCTGACCGTCACCCACAGGAGGGAGGCGAGCGGGATGATCGCGAGCAGGAAGCAGACCCACATGACGCTGGTGGCGACGCGGTCCTTGGCCTGGCGCTTGCCCTCGACGAGGGTGCTGGCCGTGAAGGTCAGTACGACGAAGAAGAGGGCGGCCAGCAGGCCCCACTGGACCTTGCTCTGCCAGCCTGCGACCGTGCCGAGGCCGATCGCGAGGGCGAGCGAGACGGCGCCGAAGCCGATCGGGGACCAGCGCGGGAGGCTCTTGCCCGCGAGGGAGTTCGTACGGGCGGAGGGGGCGGGGATCGTGTCCTGGGTCATCGTTGCCTGGCTCATGCGTTGGCCCCCGAGTACTCCTTGCGGCGGGCGATGATCAGCCGCGCCGCGCCGTTGACGAGGAGGGTGAGGACGAAGAGGACGAGACCCGAGGCGATGAGCGCGTCGCGCCCGTACTCGTTGGCCTCGTCGAACTTCGCCGCGATGTTCTGCGCGAAGGTGCCGCCGCCCGCGTCGAGCAGGTGGCCGGAGAACAGGAAGTTGGGGGAGAGGACCGTGGCCACGGCCATCGTCTCGCCGAGCGCGCGGCCCAGGCCCAGCATCGAGGCGCTGATCACGCCGGAGCGGCCGAAGGGCAGGACCGAGAGGCGGATGACCTCCCAGCGGGTGGCGCCGAGGGCGAGGGCTGCTTCCTCGTTCATCTTCGGGACCTGGAGGAAGACCTCGCGGCTCACGCTGGTCACGATCGGCAGGATCATGATCGCGAGCAGGATGCCGACGGTGAACAGGTTGCGGGCGGGGCCGACCTCGGTCTTCTCGAAGATCAGCGTCCAGCCGAGGAACTCGTCCAGCCAGGAGTTCAGCCCGCCGAGGTACGGGACGAGGAAGAGGGCGCCCCAGATGCCGTAGATGATCGACGGCACGGCGGCCAGCAGGTCGACCACGTAGGCGAGGGGCGCGGCCAGCTTGCGCGGCGCGTAGTGCGAGATGAAGAGCGCGATGCCGACGGCGATCGGCACGGCGATGACCATGGCGATGATCGAGCTGACCACGGTGCCGTAGAGGAGCACGGCGATGCCGAAGACCGGCGGGTCACCGGACGGGTTCCAGTCGAACGTGGTGAGGAAGTTGCCCTCGTTGCCCGAGATGGCCACTACCGAGCGGACCGTCAGGAAGGTGGCGATGGACGCCATGACGACGAGGAGGAGGATGCCGGAGCCGCGGGAGAGGCCCAGGAAGATCTTGTCGCCGGGGCGGGTGGTGGATCCCTTGCCCTTGACCTTGACGGGCGGGGGAGGTGCCGGTGGGGAGTCTGTGGGTGCTGCGGTGGTTGGCATGGTGGGTCTTTCCGGTCTGGGGAGGGAGCGGGCCCCGGGTGGGGGCTGTGCTCCCGGGCGGCGGTGCACCGGATGGAGCGGGTGGGGCGGGTGGGCGGGTGGTGCGGTGTCGGGGGTGGGCGGTGGTGAGGGGGCGGCTCCGCGTGGGGCCGCCCCCTTGCCCATCCGTTCCGCACCCGGCCCGGGTTACTTCAGGCCGGCGATGGTTTCGCGGACCTTGGTGTTGATCTCGGCGGGGATCGGGGCGTAGCCGTTCTCGGAGAGGATCTTCTGGCCCTCGTCGGAGGCGGTGTAGCCGAGGAAGGACTTCACGTTGCCGAGCGACTCGGCGTTGTTGCCGGAGTCGCAGACGATCTCGTACGTGACCAGGACCAGCGGGTACGCGCCCTCGGCCTTGGTCGTGTAGTCCAGGCTGAGCGCCAGGTCCTTGCCGGTGCCCTTGATCTTGGCGGCGGCGATGGCCTTGGAGGCGTTCTCCGAGTTGGCGGCGACCGGGGCCGCCGCACCCGTGCTGACCTTGACGGTCGGGATGGACTGCGAGGTCGCGTAGCTCAGCTCGAAGTAGCCGATGGAGCCCTCCACCTGCTTCACCTGGGCCGCGACACCGGCGGAGCCGTTCGCACCCTGGCCGCCGGGGGCGGGCCACTTCTTCTCGGCCTCGTACTTCCAGTCGGCGGGGGCGGCCTTGCCCAGGTACTTGCCGAGGTTCTGGGTGGTGCCCGAGTCGCCGGAGCGGTGCACCGACTGGATCGGCGTGTCCGGGAGCTTGACGCCCGGGTTCAGCTTGACGATCGCCGGGTCGTTCCACTTCTTGATCTGGCTGTTGAAGATCTTGGCGGTGGCGGAGGCGTCGAGGACGAGGTTGTCGACGTTCGGCAGGTTGTAGCCGATCGCGATCGGGCCGCCGACCATCGGCAGGTTGATGCCCTGGCCGGACTTGCAGACCTTCTTCGACGCCTCGACCTCGTCGGGCTTCAGCGCGGAGTCCGAACCGGCGAAGCCGACCGTGCCCGTGGTGAAGTTCGAGATGCCGTCGCCGGAGGAGGAGGACTTGTAGTTGATCTCCACGCCGGTGCAGGCGGCCATGTAGTTCTTGACCCAGAGGTCCATGGCGTTCTTCTGCGCCGAGGAACCGGAGGCGAGCAGCTTGCCCTTGGCGCCGTCGCACTTGACGTTCTTGGCGGCGGAGCTGTTGCCGTTGCCGCCGGTGGTGCCACCGCTGTTGTTGTCCGAGCCGCACGCCGTGAGGAGCAGGGCGCCGGAGACGGCGAGGGCGCCGACTGCGGTGGCGCGGAGCCGGTTCTTGCGCTGGAGCTTCATCACTCTCTGGTTCCTTCCGGGTGCCGCCTGTCCCTTGGGCGGGCGGCGTGCGTGGAGTCATGGGGTGTACGTGAGTACGGGGGGCTCTCGGCTGCGCGCCGGGAACCTTGTAAGTACGAAATTAGGCAGATCAGGTGAAGCGGCCTACGGGGGAGAGTGAACGCGAGGTGAACCGTGGCGGGCGGCGGGGTGCCGGCGCGGGCGGCGGGGGGAGGGCGTTGTCATGGCTCGCGCCGGTGGGGGCTTGGGTTCGGGGCTGCGCCCCGTGCACGGCTGCGCCGCGCGTCCTCAAACGCCGGACGGGCTGATGGGATGCTGGACGGGCTAAAAGGGCAGCGTGCGCAGCAGCGCGGCTATCAGCTCGCGGTCGCGGTGTTCGGTGAGGCGGTTTCCGGCCGTGACCGGGGGCAGCCAGAGGATGCGGTCCACCTCGTCGCCCGGGACGAAGGTGCCGCCGGTGGACTCGGCCGCCCAGTAGTCGACCCTCTTGGGCCGGCCGCCCGCGACGTACCGCACGGAGGGGAGCCGGGCCCCCGGCCGGCAGTGGTGCCCGGTCTCCTCCAGCACTTCGCGCAGCGCACCGGTCAGCGGGTCCTCGCCGCGCTTGAGCTTGCCCTTGGGGTGCGACCAGTCGTCGTACCGCGGTCTGTGGACGAGACAGATCTCGATCTCGTCGTCGTACGGGGCGCGGCGCCACAGGACGCAGCCGGCGGCGAGGACCATTCCCTTGCCCGTCGCCTTGCTCGGGCGGCTGCTCGTGCGGCTGCCTGTCGGTTCGTTCATCCGCGGACCACTTCCGTCGTGCGCCGCCACTGCCGCTGGAAGGCGAAGCGGGCCGCCTCGACCTCGTGGCGCTGCTCGGAGTGGAGTACCCCGAGCGCGTACGCCGTAGCGGGTGCGATGCGGGCGGTACGGGCCGAGGCCGCCGCCGCGGAGGCCGCTTCCGCCGCGTCGCGGTGCACGTCCAGGGTGCGGCTCGCCTCGGCGAGGGCGGTGGTGTCGCGGCCGGTGACCTCCTGGGCGTACCGGTGCAGGCGCAGCAGGAGACGGACCTGGTGCCAGGGGGAGTCCTGGCCCTCGTGGACGGCCTCCGAGTTGTACGGGCGGGCCGCGCGCCCCAGCGGAAGGGCGGCCACCGCTTCGGTCAGCCGGTGCTCGGCGAGTGCGGCGTACGGGGCGGGGTCGCCCGGCTCGACCGGTGCGTCGGAGGCGAGCAGCGCGACGGCGTCGGCGACCGCGTGGAAACGGGAGGAGCCGAGGGCCTGGAGGGCGGCGGAGTGGGCGCGGGTACGGGCCAGGGTGAGCTGCCGCTCCAGGAGGGCCCCGGCACGGGCGATGCCGAGGGCGCTCTCGCGCGAGGGCGCCGGAGCGGCGGGCGCCGGAGCGGCGGAGGCCGGAGCGGCGGAGGCCGGAGCGGCGGAGGCCGGAGTGGCGGAGGCCGGAGCG
>NZ_JBSGZD010000344.1:0-7903 GCF_053610825.1 Streptomyces sp. NPDC054863
CCCCCCAGGAGAGTCCGACGGTGACCGCCACGATCGCGACGAGGCCGACGGGGGAAATGGTGGGCTCGGGCGATTTCGTCAGCGCGATGCTCATGCCGATCAGCGGCGGGATCGTCGCCAGCAGACCGAACACGAGCGCCGAGAAGACCACGATCCTGGCCTCGCCGTTCGTCATCGCGCGGACCTGGTCCCGGCTGGCGCCGATGAGTTGCAGCATGGCGAACTCGCGGACCCGCGCCGCCGTCGACATCACCAGGGTGTTCACCACGGCGATGGCGATGTAGCCCAGCAGCAGGGTCTGGAACAGGAGGTTGAGCGCCCAGTCGCCCGAACCGCCCGAGCCTCCGGCCCCGGGTGCGTCCAGGAACGCCTCCCGGTCGCTCACCTGTACCGTCGGATAGCGCTCGACGGCCTTGCGCAGCGCGTCGGTGACGGCCTCGGGGCCGGCCCCGGGCGCGGACCTGATCAGCACCGCCGAGTCGGTCCGCGCGGTGGTGTGCGCGACGACGAAGTCGTTGGCCAGGGTGACGTCCCCGAAACCCAGGCCGTTCTCGTAGATCGCCACCACCCTTGGCTTGATCACCGTGCCGTCGCCGAGCCGCAGGTCGACCGTCTCGCCGCGCTTCGTCCTGACGGTCTCCGCGACGACCCGGCTCAGTGCCACCGTCGCCCCGCCCCGCAGTGCCGCGATGTCGCCCTCGATCACCTTGAGGTCCATGGTCTCGGAGAGCCGCTGGGGCGCGACGCCCTGGGCGTCGAAGACCTTGGTCGCGGTGGAGTCCTCGGACGGGAACGTCAGCAGCACCTGCATCCGCGCCACCGGTGTCGCCAGGGCAACCCCGGGCACGCCGCGCACGGCGTCCACGACCTCGGGCGACACTCCGGCGCCCGACGACGCGGTCAGTACGTGGTCGGCCCGCAGGCCGTCCCAGAGCTGGTCCTCCGACGCCGCGATCGACGTGGAGGCGCCGAACACCTGCACGGCGGCCAGGGTCACGCCCATGGCCAGCGGTGTGGCGGCCGAACTGAGCCGCCGCGAGTTGGCCCGCGCGTTGGCCTGGGCGAGGAAGCCGTAGGCCTTGTCCTGCCGGTTCAGGAGCGGTCCGGCCAGCAGGATGGCGCCTCTGAGCAGCACGGGTCCCAGACAGCCGACCGCCACGACGAACAGCAGGACCGCGCTCGCCGCGGTGTCGGCGGCCGAGTCGCCCGGCACCACCAGCGGATTGCCCAGGGTCAGCAGCAGCCCGAGCGGGATGAGCAGGACGCCGATGGCCAGCCGGACCCAGCCGAGCTTCTTGGGCTCGATCGCGGCGTCCCCGAGCGCCTCGACCGGGCTGGTCTTCGCCACCCGGCGCGCCACCAGCCAGCCGCCGAGCCGGGCGCTGGTCATGCACAGCACCAGCGAGGCGAGTACGGGCAGGATCCCCACGCTCATCTGGAAGTCCGCGGGCATCGCGCCCGCCAGGATGAACACGCCGCGCATCAGGAACGCGAGCAGGATGCCGGGGATCGCGCCGGCCAGTGCGCCCGCCAACGACACCAGGGTCATCTCGGCGCCGATCATCCAGTGGATCTGTTTGGGCGTCGCGCCGATGGCGCGCAGCAGGGCCAGTTCGCGCCTGCGCTGCTGCACCGACAGCGCGAGGGTGCTCACCACCACGAACACCACGATCAGCACCATGGTGCCGCCGAACGACGCCGACGACTCGACCACCAGGCTGCGGGCGTCGCCCACGTCCAGGAACTCCACGTCGCCGCGTTCCGCGCCGGTGTGGGGCGTCAGGCCCGGCACGGCGGCCGTGATCTTCTCGGCCAGTTGCTCGGGGGCGATGCCCGGCGCGGCGAGCACACCGATCGCGTCCACCCGGTCGGGACGGCCGGTCAGTTCGGTCGCCCGGGCGTCGGTGAAGAACAGCGCGGACTGCCGGTCAAGACCGTCCCCCGGCGGGGCCACGGTGCCCACCACGCGGTAGGGAGACCCGATCGAGCCGGCCACGAGCCGCACCGTCGAGCCGGGCGAGACGCCGGCGCGCGCGGCGAGGTCGGCGTCGAGCACGACTTCGTCGGGCTTGGCGGGCGCGCGGCCCTCGCGCACGGTGAACGGCCCGAGCGCCGCGGCGGACCAGCCGTGCCCGAACACCGGGAAGCCGTCCGGGCTGCCCACCGCTTCGCCGTCCGAAGTCAGCACGCTGACCTCGATGTTGACGTCGCCGACGGCGGATCTGACACCGGGCACCTTGGCGACGGCGGCGACCTTGTCGGCGGGCAGTGTGACGCGCTCGCTGTAGCGGACCTCGGCGGTCTCGTCCAGCCAGAAGGACTGCTCCCCGCCGAGGACCACGGCCGCGCCCGAGTAGCGCTCGGGGGTCACGCCGGTGCCGAGCCCGGACACCAGCAGGATCCCGCAGGCGGTGATCACCGCGGAGCCCGCGGCGATCGCGACGAACGAGCCGACGAAACCGCCCTTGCGCCCCTTGATCGTGCTCCACGCCAGCGACAGGTCCCTGCGGTACGGCACTACGAGGCGGATGAGCCGCCGGATGCGGCGGATCACCACTCGCCCAGGTGCGTCATGCGGGACGCGACCTGCTCCGAAGTGGGCCGGGCCAGTTCGCCCGCGAGTCTGCCGTCGGCCAGGAACACGACGGAGTCGGCGTACGAGGCGGCGACCGGGTCGTGGGTGACCATCAGCACCGTCTGTCCCATGGTGTCCACGACGTCTCGCAGCAGCTCCAGCACCTGCTTGCTGGAACGGGAGTCCAGGGCGCCGGTCGGCTCGTCCGCGACCACCGCGTCCGGGCGGGTGATCAGCGCGCGGGCGATCGCGACCCGCTGCTGCTGACCGCCGGAGAGTTCGCTCGGCCGCCGTTTGAAGTGTTCGCCGAGGCCGACCGCGGTGAGGACCTGGCGCAGGAACGCCTGGTCGGTCTTGCGGTCCGCCAGCCGCAGCGGCAGCGTGACGTTCTCCTCGACCGTCAGCGAGCCCAGCAGGTTGTAGGCCTGGAAGACGAAGCCGATCCGCTCGCGTCGCACCTCGGTGAGCTCGACCTGGTTGAGACGCGACAGTTCGACGTCGCCCAGCCAGACGGAACCCGAGGTCGGCTGGTCCAAACCGGCCGCGCAGTTAAGAAAGGTGCTCTTTCCGGAACCGGAAGGTCCCATTACGGCAGTGAAGGTGCCGCGACACAGTTCGATGCTCACGGCATCCAGCGCTTGCACCGGGCTCTTGGCCGAGCCGTACACTTTTGACACGGAGTCTAAGCGGATCGACCAGTCGGCCGGTGTAACGCGCCTCTCAGAATGTTTCATGCGGGGCAGACTACCGAGCCCACGCCGCACCCCGCCACGCTTCCCGCGATCAAGGCAGCAATCAGAATCACCTTGAGCGGATCATCGCGAATTCACGCATACGGGTCACGGCATTCTTCGGGAATTCACGGTGACATGATCCATGATTAGGAAAGCCGTTCGATCACCGTTGTCCGAAATAACCCTTCCGCCTCAATGTGCGGGTCAAGGGATAACGCGGGATTCACCGCCCGGACGAAATTCCCGGGATTCACCGAGGCCGGGGCCCTCTTCTTTCGGGCCCCGGCCCTGCGGTGCAACGACCTTGATCAGCGGAACGCGAACCCGAGCAGGTCGAGTCCCGGCGCGGTGGTAATGGGTTCAGGAACCAAGTTGTCCTTGTGGACGAACCGCCTCAGGTATCCGGCACCTTCCGTGCCGCCCGACCCCTTCACCCCCGGCAGGTAGCGGCGGCCGAATCCGTAGTGCCTGCCGCGCCAGGTCAGGAGCGTGCGTTCGACCAGGGCGAGCGCCTCGGTCAGCTCCGGGTCGTCCGCCTCGCTCACCGCGTCGCGCAGTGGCCGCACCGACCGCAGCGGTGGCACGGTCAGCTCGTGCAGGTGCCCGAACTTCGAGTACGCCTCGACCTTGCGCGCGTCGTACCCGTACATCACCAGTTCCATCATGTGGTAGTTCAGCGACTGGACGGCGCTGGCCTCCCCGGTGGCGTCCCGGAACGACAGGAACAGGTCGGGGGTGAGCGTCTGCAGCACGTGGAAGATGTGGTTGGGCAGTTCCGCGTAGTGGACCAGTTGCGCCATCAGCGCGTGCGCCTGGCCGTCGCCGCGCCCGATCGCCGTCCTCGCCTTCACCGTGAAGTAGCGGATCAGGTAGAAGGCCAGTTCGCAGGCCTGCACCGCACGCAGGAAGAGGTGCTCGTGGTGGTCGTCCGAGACGCGGAAGCCGGAGCAGCGGGTCAGCACGAGCGCCTGCCAGCGCGCCAGGCCGTCGTCGCGCGCCCGGTCGATGATCCCGGCCGCCGTCGCGCTGCCGCCGGTCTCCACCGGAAGCTGCCTGACCTGCTCGCGCAGCACGTCCAGCCTGCGTAACCGCTCCTCGGTGTGGTCGGCCTCGGTCAGCAGCGGAGCCGCGCGCCGCTCGACCGCGTCCAGGTCGGCCAGCGTCGCCTCCAGGGCCAGCACCGCGCCGGCCACGGGCTCGGTCGGGTACAGGTCGAGGAACCACGAGTGCACGTGCAGGTTGGAGTAGCGGTAGTACTCGGGGATGGGTTCCCGGCTGAACGACCGGGTGAGCAGCCGCATCACCTCGCTCGCGGCTCGCTGCTCGGCGTAGGCCTCTTCGTAGAGCTTGGCCAGCAGGGAACGCTCTTCCGCGCTCAGTGCCTGGCGGCCCGCCCGCTCTTGAAGCTGTGCGATCTCGTCGCATCGTCCCTGAAATTGCAAGGACGCCGGTGCGGTTTTCATTTGTCCTCCAGCGATGCGCTCAGGACCACGGGCCGCTCCCGGCCCGCGGCACGACGTTTCATCTCTTGAGACCGATGACCAGCTGCTTGTCCTGCGTGGACCGGTGCACCTCGCAGTCGACGAACCCGGCGCTCTCCAGCAGGCCGATGAACTCCGCCGAGGTCCGGTGCCTGCCCTTGGCCTCGACATGCATCGACAGGTTCATCACCGCGGTGGGCAGCGGCCCTCGGCGGTCGTCGTCGAACAGCCGGTCCATGACCAGGACCCGGCCGCCGGGGGCGATCGCGCGGTACGCCTTGCGCAGCAGCTCCAGGCCGATCTCGTCGGTCCAGCCGGAGAGGATGTAGCCGAACGCGACGCAGTCGGTCGACGGGAACTCGTCGCGGTGGAAGTCGCCCGCGGCGAAGTCGAGCCTGCCCTCCAGGCCGTACCGCTCGACGGTTTCGGCGACGTACGGAGCGACCTCGGGCAGCTCGTACACCGTGGCGCGCAGGCCGGGGGTGGCCTCCAGGGCGGCCACGCAGAACGGTCCGCTCGCGCCGCCGACGTCCACCAGGTGCCGGACCCCGGACAGCCCGGCCATGGGCACCAGCTCGCGGGAGACGTCGTAGGTGAGCTGCCACATGGCCGCCAGGAACTCCTCGGTGAGCTTCGGAGTCCCGTACATGACGTCGAACGGAGCGGGCAGGGCGGCGTCCACGGCCGACTTGCCGGCCGTCAGATAGCCGTCGAGCTGCGGCAGCCGGTCGAGGGTGCTGTTCATGACGTGGCTGAGGAAGCCGCCGACGGAGCGTGCGCTCCTGGGGTCGAGGAAGGGCGCCATCTCCGCAGAAATGCGGTACGCACCGTGCTCGTTCTGCTCGATGACGCCGAAGGAGTCGAGGAGGACCAGCAGCCGGTCGAGGGTCTCCTCATCCAGCCCGAGCCCGACGGCGATCTTGCTGGTGGGTGCCTCTTCGGCGATCAGGTACCCGAAAACACCGTGTTTGTCCGCCAAGTGAACCGCGGTTGTCGCATACACGCCGTAGACCGCTTTTTCCAACGCGCTGGGCAGCATCACTAGTCTCCACATCGTCTCCGCGGGCGGTCACACAGTCGTGGCATGAACCGGTTTGCGCCCGTTTTCCGAGTCGCAGAGGAGAGCGACGCGAAGTCGGTCGGGAACACTCGGCCACGGCTGGGAAGTACAGCCTTTTGATTTCCGCGAGATGAAGCTACGAGCGATCCACGAGCGCGCTCAAGGAAGTTGCCTTGTCGTTCAAGGAGCAGTGCGGGATTCCCGCGGACCGGCGTCGGCATACCACCCCTGCACGAAAACACCCGTCCCGCGGGAGGCTTTTTCCTGCTGCGGAAAACAGTGAGGCCGCGGGCCGGGCGGCGGAGTGCGCAGGTGGCGGTCGCGGGGAATCTTCCTGGTGTTCATCCGGGCGAAGACGTACGCGCCACGGGCCCTGTCCACGGGTAGCCGTACCTACTGATGGGTAGGACAGTGGGACCGGTGCGGTTCACCTGCTCCTCGGTCGCGTCTACCCCGGACTGCGTAAAAGTAATGAACTCTGCCGAGTCGAGCTGTCGCTTGTCAATACTTGAGCGACGTGATCATTGTTACGTTACCGCGATCCTCCCCGTCGCCACCGTCGCCTTATCGTTCTGCTCCGTAACGGTCACTGGGACCACTGGTGAGGGCCAGCTCGGACGGCCTGGGACGGGACCACTGTGTGGTATGTCTCAAGTCATTCCCCGCACACTTTCGACCGTCGGGCGCGTGCCGTAGCCCGACGGATCGTGATGGCGCGCCGAGGTACGGGCTTCACCAGCATTGATGTATGGGGGACGGCGATTTGAGGATTCACTTCACAGTTGACGATCTCGCGCAATTAAACATGATTTCTACATTAGGCCCGGTAGCCGAAAGCGCATTCGCGCTGGAGCAATTCGGCAGACAGGGCAGCGCCACCTTCCACGGCTGGCGCAAAAGCGTCCGGGAACAGCTCGGCCCCCGGGTCGCCGAGGTCGAGCAACTCGCCGACCGGTACAGCGCGCGCGAACTCCTGCCGCTGCTCAGGCTCCACTCGGGCGGCAGCTCCGACGTCGGGATCGACGAACGGACCCGCCAGCGGGTGCAGGCGACCATGTTCGAGTTCTGCCAGGTTGCCGTGTTGCCGCACTGGCGTCAGATGCGCGGCCACATGGCATCGGTGCGCGACGCCTGCGGCCGGATCGGCATCGCCAACGGCATGCACGCACTACTGGACAACCTCCACCCGAAGCTGAACTGGAAGCCCCCGGTCCTGGAGGTGGCAGGAGAGTCGGACCGCGACGTGTACCTCAACGGGCGGGGGCTGGTGCTCTGCCCGTCGCTGTTCATGGCCGGCAAGGCATGCGTCATCCTGGACGACGTCCAGGAGATCAAGGTCCCCATCCTGGTCTTCTCGGTCCCCGTGGACACGGCGACCGAGACCGAGTTCTGGGGTCACCGCGGGGGTGGCGAGCAGGCGCTGAGCGCCCTGGTCGGGCACACGCGCGCCGCCGCGCTCCAGACGCTCTCGGAGAGCTGCACCACGGGTGAGCTCTCGCAGCGGCTGAACATCTCGCTGGCCGGCGCCAGCAAGCACGCCACCGTTCTGCGCAAGGCAGGACTGGTCACGACGGCCCGCAAGCGCAACACGGCGCTGCACTCGCTGACGCCGCTCGGCGTGGCACTGCTGCGACAGCGGCGTTCGACCACGGCGTCGTGAACGCGACGCACGCCTGAGGCTCCCGGGCCCGCGAGCCCCGCACGATCCGAACGAGGGTCCCCGGCGTCGCCGGCGGCCGAACTCGCGGGCCGACCACACCCCACGAAGGGAAAGCGATGAGCACCAACCCTTTTGAGAACCCGGACGGCACCTACCTCGTGCTGGCCAACGACGAGGACCAGCACTCTCTTTGGCCCGCCTTCGCCGAGGTGCCCGCGGGCTGGACGGTCGTCCTGCCCGAGACCGACCGGCAGTCGGCGCTCGACCACGTCGAGGCGAACTGGACCGACATGCGGCCCAGGAGCCTCGCCGAGGCTATGGACCGGAGCTAGTCCCGGTCCTTCGAACTGCGGTCCCGCAGTGACCGCTTGATAACGCGAAGTGCCTTCGGGC
>NZ_JBSGZD010000345.1:0-7869 GCF_053610825.1 Streptomyces sp. NPDC054863
TCCTCGGAGGGGCGGGCCGTCGCCCGTACCCAAACGCTTCTCAAGGGCGAGAACGGCATCGGTACGGTCCGCAGGACCACCCTCCCCGGCGGCCTGCGCATCGTCACCGAAACCCTCCCCTCCGTACGCTCCGCCACCTTCGGGATCTGGGTGAACGTCGGCTCGCGCGACGAGACCCCCGCCCTGAACGGCGCGACGCACTACCTCGAACACCTCCTCTTCAAGGGCACCACCAAGCGCAGCGCCCTCGACATCTCCTCCGCGATCGACGCGGTCGGCGGCGAGATGAACGCCTTCACGGCGAAGGAGTACACCTGCTACTACGCGCGGGTCCTCGACACCGACCTCCCCCTGGCGATCGACACGGTCTGCGACATGCTGACCGGCTCGCTGATCCGCCAGGAGGACGTGGACGCCGAGCGCGGCGTCATCCTCGAAGAGATCGCGATGACCGAGGACGACCCGGGCGACTGCGTGCACGACCTGTTCGCGCACACCATGCTCGGCGACACCCCCCTCGGCCGCCCGGTCCTCGGCACCGTCGACACGATCAACGCGCTCAACGCGGACCGCATCCGCCGCTTCTACAAGAAGCACTACGACCCCACCCACCTGGTGGTCGCAGCCGCGGGCAACGTCGACCACGCCAAGGTCGTGCGCCAGGTCCGCAGGGCCTTCGAGCAGGCGGGCGCCCTCGGAAACCCGGACGCCGCCCCGGTCGCCCCGCGCGCGGGCTCCCGTACGCTGCGCACCTCCGGCCGCGTCGAGCTCCTGAACCGCAAGACCGAGCAGGCGCACGTCGTCCTCGGCATGCCGGGCCTGGCCCGCAACGACGAGCGCCGCTGGGCACTCGGCGTGCTCAACACCGCCCTCGGCGGCGGCATGTCCTCCCGGCTCTTCCAGGAGGTCCGCGAGAAGCGCGGCCTGGCCTACAGCGTGTATTCGTACACCTCGGGCTTCGCCGACTGCGGTCTGTTCGGCGTGTACGCGGGCTGCCGCCCGAGCCAGGTGCACGACGTCCTGAAGATCTGCCGCGACGAACTCGACAAGGTGGCGGCCGACGGCCTCACCGACGACGAGATCCGCCGCGCGGTCGGCCAGCTCTCCGGCTCCACGGTCCTCGGACTCGAAGACACCGGCGCACTGATGAACCGCATCGGCAAGAGCGAGCTGGCCTGGGGCGAGCACATGTCGGTCACCGACATGCTCACCCGCATCTCCGAGGTCACCCCGGACGAGGTACGGGAAGTCGCCCGCGACATCCTGGGACAGCGGCCCTCCCTCTCGGTGATCGGCCCGCTCAAGGACAAGCAGGCCGCCCGCCTCGAAGAAGCGGTCTCGTAACTCCCCCTAAGGAAGCCAGTACTCATGAGCAAGCTGCGCGTGGCGGTCCTCGGTGCCAAGGGCCGGATCGGCTCCGAGGCCGTACGGGCCGTGGAAGCCGCCGAAGACCTGGAACTCGTCGCCGCCCTCGGCCGGGGCGACAAGCTGGACACCCTCACGGAGTCCGGCGCCCAGGTCGTCGTCGAACTGACCACCCCCGACTCGGTGATGGCCAACCTCGAATTCTGTGTACGCCACGGAATGCACGCCGTCGTCGGCACCACCGGCTGGAGCGACGACCGCCTCGCGCAGCTGAACTCCTGGCTCGACGCATCCCCCTCGACCGGCGTCCTGATCGCCCCGAACTTCTCCATCGGGGCCGTCCTGACCATGAAGTTCGCGCAGATCGCCGCGCCGTACTTCGAATCGGTCGAGGTCATCGAGCTGCACCACCCGAACAAGGCCGACGCCCCCTCGGGCACGGCCGCCCGCACCGCCCAGCTCATCGCGGCGGCCCGCGCCGAGGCAGGCAGCGCCCCCATGCCGGACGCCACGGCCACCGCCCTGGACGGTGCCCGCGGCGCGGACGTCGACGGCATCCCCGTCCACTCGGTCCGCCTGCGCGGCCTCCTGGCCCACCAGGAAGTCCTCCTCGGCACCGAGGGCGAGACGCTGACCCTGCGCCACGACTCCCTCCACCACAGCAGCTTCATGCCGGGCATCCTGCTCGGCGCCCGCCGCGTGGTCAGTACTCCAGGCCTCACCTTCGGCCTGGAAAACTTCCTCGACCTGAACTGACGATTTCCACCGGCGGGGCACGAACAGCCATGCGCGCAAAGATCACCTACTTCATCACGGCAGCCGTCCTGGTCGTCTTCTTCGTCCTGGTCGGTGGCCGTGCCGTCGCCATGATGAGACTGGGCACCCCGCTCGGCATCGGCTTCGGTATCGCCGCGCTGATCATCCCGCTCATCGGCGCCTGGTTCCTCTGGAAGAACACCGAGTTCGTCCGCAGGGCCAACAAGCTCGCCGCCGAGCTCGAAGCCGAAGGGGCCCTCCCCGTCGACGAGTTGAGGCGCACCCCGGCCGGCCGCATCGACCGCGACTCCGCCGACGAGGTGTTCGCCAGGCGCCGCGAGGAGACCGAGGACGCCCCGGACGACTGGCGCTCCTGGTTCCGCCTCGCCATCGCCTACCAGGACGCCCGCGACACCCCCCGCGCCCGCAAGGCGATGCAGCGCGCCATAGCCCTCCACGACGGCAAGCCCGCGCCTCTTTAGAAGCGCCCTTCAGGGGCGCGGGGCCGTGCTGGATTTGCGGCTCCGCCGCGCGGGCGCGACCAGCCCCCACCGACCCGCACGTGAGCACATGAGTAAGGGGCGACCTCCATGGAGGTCGCCCCTTGCTCGCGCTGCCCGCGCACCGCGCTACGACAGCCGGTACTCGTCGCCCCACACCTCAATCGTGTCCGCCGCCCGGTCGAACGCCTCGACCCGCGACAGGAAGTCCGCACTGTGGTCGGTGAGCAACGGCGGCAACTGCGCCCCGTTGTGACGCTCCATGACCAGTGCCTGGCCCTGTACGGTCCGGGGCAGCCCGAGCCAGCGCACCGGCTGCTGCACGGTCCGCACGTTCGAAGTCTGGCTCCACGGCACCGTCACGGTGCTGAAGAACCCCACCCGACGCAGCCCCGCCCGGCTGACCCACACGCCGAGACGCAGCATCCGCAGGGCACAGGCGATGGCGACCGCTCCGACGCCGAACACGATCAACGCACCGCCCACCTCGGAGGCGAACGCGATGATCATCGCCGACAGCAGGATGAAGGACGCCAGCAACAGCAGCAACGCCGCCGCCCCGACCCGGTAGGGGCCGGGCCGGTACGGTCGCCGCCACTGGTCGTGGTCGTCGTACGGCAGCGCAATGTCGTCCGCGCCTGCTTCAAAAGCGCGGTCGGCCGTCAGGAATGGCAGGGGCACGACTGGTCCTCACTCACAAGCACGCTCGATTGGGCTGTGCCCGGTGAGGCTACCCAGCGGGCTCCCGCCGGGCCACCTCAGGGGGTCCGGAAGAGTCCTGAGGGGCGGTGAGGTCCGCGGGGTGGGCGGGATCAGCGCCCTCGGGCGGCCTCGGACTGCTGGGCCTTGCCCGGCGCATGCCCCGGATCGAGCGCAGGAAGCCCGAAGAGCAGTGAACCGACCAGCCCGGCGACCACGGTCAGGCCGACCAGCGACCGGTGAAAGACCTGGGCCGTGCTCGGGCGTTCAGGAGGGGGCGGGGTGACATTACTGCGGAAGCGGTCGGCCTCGGCCACGAAGGCGAACGGGACGGCTTCTCGCCGGCGAAACATGAGTGTCGCTCCTCTTGATCATCAAAACCAATGTGTCTGTGATGCCTTGCACAAGCATCTCTACAGAGACAGACGCACAAGCCTGTCACTTGGTGCCCGATTTCCCCGAATTGCTCAAAGAATGTCCTGACGGTCCGTCCGGCCTTCCGAGCCCCTTGCGGCCCGTAGAGTGGACGCCGCCCAGAGCGACGCAGATGGAAGGACCCGCCGGTGACCGTTACCCCGGACAGCACCCCCGAAGAGACCCAGAAGCCCAGCTTCCGCAGTGAAGTCACTGTCGAGCTGGTCAAGCACGCCGCACAGGACTCGGACGTCCTGTGGGCCGCCCGCGTCTCGACGGTCGGCGAGCAGTCCCTGGAGGAGCTCACCAAGGACCCCGAGCGCTCCAAGGGCCTCATCAACTACCTGATGCGCGACCGGCACGGCAGCCCCTTCGAGCACAACTCGATGACCTTCTTCATCAGCGCGCCGATCTTCGTGTTCCGCGAGTTCATGCGGCACCGCGTCGGCTGGTCGTACAACGAGGAATCGGGCCGCTACCGTCAGCTCGACCCGGTCTTCTACGTCCCCGGCGCCGAGCGCAAGCTCGTCCAGGAGGGCCGCCCCGGCAAGTACGTCTTCGTCGAGGGCACCGAGGCCCAGCAGGAGCTCACCTCCCGCGTCATGGAGGACTCCTACCGCCAGTCCTACGAGGCCTACCAGGAGATGCTGGCCGCCGGCGTCGCCCGCGAGGTCGCCCGCGCCACCCTCCCGGTCGGCCTGTACTCCTCGATGTACGCCACCTGCAACGCGCGCTCGCTGATGCACTTCCTCGGCCTGCGCACCCAGCACGAGCTCGCCAAGGTCCCCTCCTTCCCGCAGCGCGAGATCGAGATGGTCGGCGAGCAGATGGAGACCCACTGGGCACAGCTCATGCCGCTGACCCACGCGGCCTTCAACAAGAACGGCCGCGTCGCTCCGTGACGGACTGCGGGCACAGATGTACGGATGGGCCGCACGAGGTGTCCGTATTGCGACGTTTCGAGAAGTTCATCTAGGCTGATCAAACGGACCCGGCACTGCTTGAACCCCCGAGCAGGCAGTGCCGGTGTCCCCTTTCCCCCCTCTCACCGGTCCCCCCGAGGGGACACCCCGCGCTGAGCAGCGAGTAGCGTGTTACCCATGGCTCCGATCTCCACTCCGCAGACCCCCTTCGGGCGGGTCCTCACCGCCATGGTCACGCCCTTCACGGCGGACGGCGCACTCGATCTCGACGGCGCACAGCGGCTCGCCACCCATCTGGTGGACGCAGGCAACGACGGTCTTGTCGTCAACGGCACCACCGGCGAGTCCCCGACCACCAGCGACGCGGAGAAAAACGACCTGGTACGGGCGGTGCTGGAAGCAGTCGGCGACCGCGCCCACGTCGTCGCAGGAGTCGGCACCAACGACACCCGCCACAGCCTTGAGCTGGCCCGCGCCGCCGAGCAGACCGGCGCCCACGGCCTCCTCGCGGTGACGCCGTACTACAACAAGCCCCCGCAGGAGGGCCTGTTCCGGCACTTCACCGCGATCGCCGACGCCACCGAACTCCCGGTGATGCTGTACGACATCCCCGGCCGCAGCGGCGTCCCGATCAACACCGAGACGCTCGTCCGCCTCGCCGAGCACCCCCGGATCGTCGCCAACAAGGACGCCAAGGGCGACCTGGGCCGCGCCAGCTGGGCGATCGCCCGCTCCGGCCTCGCCTGGTACTCCGGCGACGACATGCTCAACCTGCCCCTCCTGTCGGTCGGCGCCTGCGGCTTCGTCTCCGTCGTCGGCCACGTGGTCACCCCGGAACTGCGCGCCCTCCTGGAAGCCCACCTCGGCGGCGACGTCCAGAAGGCGACCGAGCTCCACCAGAAGCTGCTCCCGGTCTTCACCGGCATGTTCCGCACCCAGGGCGTCATCACCACGAAGGCCGCCCTCGCCCTGCAGGGACTGCCCGCAGGCCCGCTGCGCCTGCCGCTCGTCGAGCTCTCGGCCGACGAGACCCACCAGCTCAAGATCGATCTCGCCGCCGGCGGGGTACAGCTCTGAACACAGACTTCACAACTGAACAAGCACCACAGAGCAAGTCCGAGCACCACCCCACACAGACACAACATGTGCACGACACGACATGCACGCCACGATCCCCGAGGTCCGTGGCGTGTGTGGTGAGGAGAGTCTTTTGAGTCATCCGCATCCCGAACTGGGCGCCCCGCCGAAGCTCGCCAAGGGCGGCCTGCGCGTCACCCCGCTGGGCGGTCTCGGCGAGATCGGCCGCAACATGACGGTCTTCGAGTTCGACGGCCGTCTGCTCATCGTCGACTGCGGCGTCCTCTTCCCGGAGGAGGAGCAGCCCGGCATCGACCTGATCCTGCCGGACTTCACGTCCATCAAGGACCGCCTCGACGACATCGAGGGCATCGTCCTCACCCACGGTCACGAGGACCACATCGGAGGGGTCCCGTACCTCCTCCGCCTCAAGCCCGACATCCCGCTGATCGGCTCCAAGCTGACCCTCGCCCTGATCGAGGCGAAGCTCCAGGAGCACCGGATCCGCCCGTACACCCTTGAGGTCGTCGAGGGCGACCGCGAGCGCCTCGGCCCCTTCGAGTGCGAGTTCGTCGCGGTCAACCACTCCATCCCGGACGCGCTGGCCGTCGCCATCCGCACCCCCGCGGGCATGGTCGTCTGCACCGGCGACTTCAAGATGGACCAGCTCCCGCTGGACGGCCGCCTCACCGACCTGCACGCGTTCGCGCGCCTGAGCGAAGAAGGCATCGACCTTCTTCTCTCGGACTCCACGAACGCCGAGGTCCCGGGCTTCGTCCCGCCCGAGCGCGACATCTCCAACGTGCTGCGGAACGTCTTCGCGAGCGCCGAGAAGCGCATCATCGTCGCGAGCTTCGCCAGCCACGTGCACCGCATCCAGCAGATCCTGGACGCCGCCCACGAGTACGGCCGCCGCGTCGCCTTCGTCGGCCGCTCGATGGTCCGCAACATGGGCATCGCCCGCGACCTCGGCTATCTGAAGGTCCCCGGCGGCCTGGTCGTCGACGTGAAGACCCTCGACGACCTCCCCGACGAGGAAGTCGTGCTGGTCTGCACCGGCTCGCAGGGCGAGCCGATGGCCGCCCTCTCCCGGATGGCCAACCGCGACCACCAGATCCGCATCGTCCCCGGCGACACCGTGATCCTGGCGTCCTCGCTCATCCCCGGCAACGAGAACGCGGTCTACCGCGTGATCAACGGCCTGACCCGCTGGGGCGCCAACGTCGTCCACAAGGGCAACGCCAAGGTCCACGTCTCGGGCCACGCCTCGGCCGGCGAGCTGCTGTACTTCTACAACATCTGCAAGCCGAAGAACCTGATGCCGGTCCACGGCGAATGGCGCCACCTGCGCGCCAACGCCGAGCTGGGCGCCCTCACCGGCGTCCGCAAGGACCACATCGTCATCGCCGAGGACGGCGTCGTCGTCGACCTGATCGACGGCCGCGCCAAGATCGTCGGCAAGGTCCAGGCCGGCTACGTGTACGTCGACGGCCTCTCGGTCGGCGACGTCACCGAGACGCACCTCAAGGACCGCCGCATCCTCGGAGACGAGGGCTTCATCTCGGTCTTCGTCGTGGTCGACAGCTCCACGGGCAAGATCGTCGGAGGCCCGACGTTCCACGCCCGCGGGTCCGGCATCGACGACGCCGCGTTCAACGCCGTCACGCCGAAGATCGAGGAAGCCCTCATGCGCTCGGCGGCCGACGGAGTGATGGAAGCGCACCAGATCCAGCAGCTCATCCGCCGCTCGGTGGGCAAGTGGGTGTCCGACACCTACCGCCGCCGGCCGATGATCCTCCCGGTCGTCGTAGAGGTCTGACCGAGGTTTCACTACCTCATCTCCTGGAGCGGGGCACCTCGATTTGCGTCGGGGCGCTCCGCTCCAGTAGGTTTACGGCTCCACCTCACCGGGAAGCAGCGCACGTCCGCGTGCCTGTCCAACCCACGAGGGGGTGGAAATTCCGACTCAGAACTTCTGGTAAAGTCGGAACCGCCGGAAAGGGAAAACGCGAAAGCGAAGAACCTGGAAAGCGCCGAGGAAATCGGAACGGAAACGGTCTGATAGAGTCGGAAACGCAAGAACACAACAGAAACAAACTGAACGAAAACGTCCGGAGGAAAGCCCGCGAGGGTGA
>NZ_JBSGZD010000346.1:0-7868 GCF_053610825.1 Streptomyces sp. NPDC054863
GGGCCACACACCACTGCTCGGGGGATCGGCCCTACTCCTCCTCGGTGTCCGAAGGCACCTCGGTCGGCGCCGACGCATCACCGTCGGCCTCCAGCAGACGCGACAACTGCCGCCCCACGATCCGCTTGAACTTCCGCTGCTGCGGCCTCGTACGGTCCAGCACGGCCACTTCGAGCCGCTCCGCCGGAATCTCCCGCTCCGTACCGTTGGTGTCCCGCGACAACGCCTGCACGGCAAGCTTCAGCGCCTCCGCCAGACCCATGTCGTCACGGTGGTGCTGATCCAGATACGTACTGATCTGCTCGGCATTGCCACCGACCGCGACCGAACCGTGCTCGTCCACGATCGACCCGTCGTGCGGCAACCGGTAGATCTGGTCGCCCTCCGGCTCCACACCGACCTCGGCGACCACCAGCTCCACCTCGTACGGCTTCTCCGCATTGCTGGAGAAGATCGAACCGAGCGACTGGGCATACACGTTCGCCAGCCCACGCGCCGTCACATCGTCACGGTCGTAGGTGTACCCACGCAGATCGGCATACCTCACGCCGCCGATCCGCAGATTCTCGTACTCGTTGTACTTACCGGCAGCCGCGAAGCCGATCCGGTCGTAGATCTCGCTGAACTTGTGCAGCGCACGGGACGGGTTCTCGCCGACGAAGACAATGCCGTCGGCAAACTGCAGCACAACCAGGCTGCGTCCACGGGCGATGCCCTTCCGGGCGTATTCCGCCCGGTCGGCCATGGCCTGCTGGGGTGAGACATAGAACGGCGTCGACACCGGCTATCCGTCCCTTTCTGTCAGAGGCAAGAACATCAAAGAGCCGCAGGAGCTCGGGAATTCACACGGAACTCAGAGCAGCGCGGCCCGCGGACCGTCGGGCTGCTCCAGGCGCTTCGCCAGAACCGTCCGGGCCAGCTCGGCGGACTCCTCGTCCGTCAACCGCCGGAAACCGTCCTCCGAGATGACGGTGACGATCGGATAGATGCGCCGCGCCATGTCGGGCCCGCCGGTCGCCGAATCGTCGTCGGCCGCGTCGTAGAGCGCCTGGATGACCAACGTCGTGGTCTCCTGCTCCGTCAGGTCCTTCCGGTACAGCTTCTTCATCGAGCCGCGCGCGAAGACGGAACCCGACCCGGTGGCCGCGAAACCGAGCTCTTCCGAGCGACCGCCCGTGACGTCGTACGAGAAGATCCGGCCCTTCTCGCGGTCGACGTCGTAACCGGCGAAGAGCGGCACCACGGCCAGCCCCTGCATGGCCATTCCGAGATTCGACCGGATCATCGTCGAGAGGCGGTTCGCCTTGCCCTCGAACGAGAGCGTGGCGCCTTCCACCTTCTCGAAGTGCTCCAGCTCCAGCTGGAACAGCTTCACCATCTCGACGGCCAGACCTGCCGTGCCCGCGATCCCGACCGCCGAGTACTCGTCGGCCGGGAAGACCTTCTCGATGTCGCGCTGGGCGATCATGTTCCCCATGGTCGCGCGCCGGTCGCCGGCGAGGACGACCCCGCCGGGGAACGAGGCGGCCACGATGGTCGTCCCGTGCGGCGCTTCGACGACGCCCGCCACGGGCGGCAGCACCCGGTTGCCGGGGAGCATCTCGGGCGAGTGCTCACCGAGGAAGTCCATGAACGAGGACGACCCGGGCGTCAGGAAGGCAGCTGGTAGACGCCCGGTGCTACGAGTGTTGGCTTCCACGCGTTTCCCTCCAGGTATGCGATGGCCCGACGCAAGGTGTCGGGATCATCTCCCAACTGGCCGATGGCCGCATTGCAGTTGAAGCACAGTACGCCTCGGACCCTACCCGTCTCGTGGCAGTGATCCACATGCACGGCGGGAGCCTTCAGGCAGATCGTGCAGACACCGGCTTGGGAGGCGACCATTTCGTCGCGTTGGGCTTCGGTGAGGCCGTAGGAGCGTTTGAGGTGATCCGCGCGCCCCTGTTCCGCCCGGCACGGTTTGCACCGCGTGGCCAACCCGTCCGAAGCGGTGGCATTGCGATGCCATTCGCTATGCGGCTTGACCTGGCCACATCCGCGGCATTCCTTGTAACCGGGCGGAACGTCGACCTTTTCACGGACCTTCTTACCTTGCGCTTCCATACGCCGCCGGTAATGTCGAGCACCATATTCCGAAACGCATTGTCGGCACCGAACCTGAAGCCCGTCCTTCCGATTGCGATCGGCCGCGAAGGACTCCACAGGCAAGGCCCTCGAGCACCCCGGACAATGCTTCACATTCACTCCGTGAAATCTGTCCGTTTTGCCCGCTATTGCCCACCTTTCTGAACAAATCCGCGCACGAACTCCTCGGCATTTTCCTCGAGTACGTCATCGATTTCGTCGAGAACAGAGTCCACGTCGTCCGAAAGCTTTTCCTGTCGTTCCTTGAGGTCTTCCGAGCCCTGCGCCTCCGCAGTCTGCTCTTCGGCCTCCTCGGTGGAACGCGTCGCCTTCTGCTGTCCGCCGCCGGTGTCCTTGCTCGCCATCTCTACCTCACCCCGCTCGGTTGGATGCATTTGCTGCTGGTCGCTTACCGGACCCTTGATCAGACCCTATAACCGGGGTCCGACATCCGCTCCGTACTTCTCTGATTCCCACTTGCCGCGCATTTCAGCCGCGCTGCCGCGCATCAGCCGCCCGACAGCACCCGGACCAGTTCGTCCGCCGTGCGGCAGCGGTCCAGCAGCTCCTTGACGTGGTTCCTGGTGCCCCGCAGCGGCTCCAGCGTCGGTACCCGCTGGAGCGAGTCCCGCCCCGGCAGGTCGAAGATCACCGAGTCCCAGGAGGCCGCCGCGACGTCGTCCGCGTACTGCTCCAGGCAGCGTCCGCGGAAGTACGCCCTGGTGTCCTCCGGAGGCTTCGTCTCGGCCCTCTCGACCGCGCTCTCGTCCAGCAGCCGCTTCATCTTCCCGCGGGCCGCCAGTCGGTTGTAGAGCCCCTTGTCGGGCCGTACGTCCGCGTACTGGAGGTCGACCAGGTGGAGCCTGGGCGCGTCCCATTCGAGGTTGTCGCGGCGGCGGTAGCCCTCCAGGAGCTCCCGCTTGGCGATCCAGTCCAGTTCCCCGGACAGGCTCATCGGGTCGTTCTCCAGACGGTTCAGCACGTCCTCCCACCGGGTGAGGACGTCCTTGGTCTGGTCGTCGGCGTCGGCCCCGTACCGCTCCTCCACGTACTTCCTGGCCAGCTCGAAGTACTCCATCTGCAGTTGCACGGCGGTCAGTGACCGGCCGCTGCGCAGCGTGACCAGATGCTGCAGGGAGGGGTCGTGGGAGACCTGGTGCAGGGTGCGTACCGGCTGGTCGACGGCGAGGTCGACGTTGATGAAGCCGTCCTCGATCATGGAGAGGACCAGCGCGGTCGTGCCCAGCTTCAGGTACGTCGAGATCTCGGAGAGGTTCGCGTCGCCGATGATCACGTGCAGCCGGCGGTACTTCTCGGCGTCGGAGTGGGGTTCGTCGCGGGTGTTGATGATGGGGCGCTTGAGGGTGGTTTCCAGGCCGACCTCGACTTCGAAGTAGTCGGCACGCTGGCTGATCTGGAAGCCGTGTTCGTGTCCGTCCTGGCCGATGCCGATGCGGCCGGCGCCGGTGATGACCTGGCGGGAGACGAAGAACGGGGTGAGGTGGCGCACGATGTCCGAGAAGGGGGTCTCCCGCTTCATCAGGTAGTTCTCGTGCGTGCCGTAGGAGGCGCCCTTGTTGTCGGTGTTGTTCTTGTAGAGCAGGATCGGCTGGGCGCCGGGGAGCTGGGCGGCTCGCTCTGCGGCTTCGGCCATGATGCGTTCGCCGGCCTTGTCCCAGAGGACCGCGTCCATGGGGTTGGTGATTTCCGGGGAGCTGTACTCGGGGTGCGCGTGGTCGACGTAGAGCCTGGCGCCGTTGGTCAGGATGACGTTGGCCAGGCCGATGTCCTCGTCGGTGAGCTGGCTGGAGTCGGCTGCTTCGCGGGCGAGGTCGAAGCCCCGTGCGTCCCTGAGCGGGTTCTCTTCCTCGAAGTCCCAGCGGGCGCGGCGCGCCCGGTGCATCGCCGCCGCGTAGGCGTTGACGATCTGGGACGAGGTGAGCATGGCATTGGCGTTGGGGTGCCCGGGGACGGAGATTCCGTATTCCGTCTCGATGCCCATTACTCGCCGTACGGTCATGCGGCCCTCCTTGCCCGGCGCTGCCCCCGTCCTGGGGCGGCGCTCAAGTACCGCTGGATTTCGGGTGCGTGTGCGGTGCCCGTCCCCGCACTGTGCGTCCGGCGGTGGCGGTAGGGAAGAGCCTAGAACGCCTTTGCGCTGGTGGGGAGATCAATGCCGTCATTGCTGTGTTGTGGCTCGGTTGTGCTGTGGTTTCCGGCGGTTTCCCGCTGTCGCCGGTGCTGTCCGGGTTGCTCTCCGGTTGCTCTCCGGTGGAATGCAGTCGGCTGCGGATACCGGGCGGATTGTCCGCAGGTATCCGCAGCCGGGCTGTGTTCTACAGGTACTGACCGGTGTTGGCCACCGTGTCGATGGAGCGTCCGGTGTCTGCGCCCTGCTTTCCGGTGACGAGGGTGCGGATGAAGACGATCCGCTCGCCCTTCTTGCCGGAGATGCGGGCCCAGTCGTCGGGGTTGGTGGTGTTGGGCAGGTCCTCGTTCTCCTTGAACTCGTCCACGCAGGCCTGGAGGAGGTGCGCGACCCGCAGGCCCTTCTGGTTGTGGTCGAGGAAGGCCTTGATCGCCATCTTCTTGGCCCGGTCGACGATGTTCTGGATCATCGCGCCGGAGTTGAAGTCCTTGAAGTAGAGGACTTCCTTGTCGCCGTTGGCGTACGTGACTTCCAGGAAGCGGTTCTCCTCGGTTTCCGCGTACATCTGCTCGACGACGGACTGGATCATGCCGAGTACTGCGGCGTCCTTGGAGCCGGTGTGCTCGGAGAGGTCGTCGGAGTGCAGTGGCAGGGTTGCCTTGAGGTACTTCGCGAAGATGTCCTTGGCCGCTTCCGCGTCCGGGCGCTCGATCTTGATCTTGACGTCGAGTCGTCCGGGTCGGAGGATCGCGGGGTCGATCATGTCTTCGCGGTTGGAGGCGCCGATGACGATGACGTTCTCCAGGCCTTCCACGCCGTCGATCTCGGCGAGCAGCTGGGGGACGATGGTGTTCTCCACGTCCGAGCTGACGCCGGATCCGCGGGTGCGGAAGAGGGACTCCATCTCGTCGAAGAAGACGATGACGGGGGTGCCTTCGCTCGCCTTCTCGCGGGCACGCTGGAAGACCAGGCGGATGTGGCGCTCGGTCTCGCCGACGTACTTGTTGAGGAGTTCGGGTCCCTTGATGTTGAGGAAGTAGGACTTCCCCTGGGGCTGGCCGGTGACTTCGGCGACCTTCTTGGCAAGGGAGTTGGCGACGGCCTTGGCGATGAGGGTCTTGCCGCAGCCGGGCGGGCCGTAGAGCAGGATGCCCTTCGGGGGCCGCAGTTCGTGCTCCTTGAAGAGGTCGGGGTAGAGGTAGGGGAGTTCGACCGCGTCGCGGATCAGCTCGATCTGGTTGCCCAGTCCGCCGATCTTTGTGTAGTCGACGTCCGGGACCTCTTCGAGGACGAGTTCCTCGACCTCGCTCTTCGGGATGATTTCGTAGACGTAGCCGGATCGGGGTTCGAGCAGCAGGGCGTCGCCGGGGCGGATGGTGACGTCCAGCAGCGGCTCGGCGAGCCTGACCACCCGTTCCTCGTCGGTGTGCCCGGTGACCAGGGCGCGCTCGCCGTCCTCAAGGATTTCCTTGAGGGTGACGATGTCCCCGGCGCGCTCGTACTCCATGGCTTCGACCACGTTGAGTGCTTCGTTGAGCATCACTTCTTGACCGCGTCGGAGCTCTTCGAGCTCGACGCCTGGGCTGACGTTCACCCGGAGCTTGCGGCCCCCGGTGAAGATGTCGGCCGTGCCGTCCTCGTTGGCCTCCAGGAACACACCGAAGCCGGCCGGCGGCTGTGCGAGCCGGTCCACTTCTTCCTTGAGGGCCACGATCTGGTCGCGGGCCTCGCGGAGTGTGTTGGCGAGCCGCTCGTTCTGGGCGGACACGCCTGCCAGGTTGGTCTGCAGCTCGACGATCCGCTCTTCGAGAATCCTCGTATGACGCGGAGAGTCGGCGAGCTTGCGTCGCAGGACGGCGATTTCCTGCTCTAGATAGGCAACCTGTCCGGCGGGGTCCTCGGACCCTCGCGCGGGCCGGATGCCGCGGTTGATGTCGTCGTCGTGGGCTGCCACGGTCCTCACCTCCTCCAAGGGGAGCTGGACGCTTCCTGACCCTACCTGGGTGGGTGCTGGTTGAAACCCCTAGATCACAAACAGGATCGAGGAGTGTCTGATCTTCACCCTTGCGTACTCCCTCACACCGAGGGGATACCCACCCAGCAACATCGGAAAGCGGGCGGTTGTATCGTCGAAGTGTTCAACACCCGTCAGGGCTGGCTTCAATTGGTGCATACCGCGCAGGGAACGGCAGGAGATATGACCGTGCAGGACGAGGCTCCCACCGCAGACGGTGCCCAGGTCGGGGACCCTCTTGAGGTGTGGATCGACCAGGACCTCTGTACCGGCGACGGGATCTGTGCGCAGTACGCGCCGGAGGTCTTCGAGCTCGACATCGACGGTCTCGCGTATGTGAAGAGCGGTGACGACGAGCTGCTGCAGACCCCTGGAGCCACGACGCCGGTGCCGCTGACCCTGCTGAACGATGTCGTGGACTCCGCGAAGGAGTGCCCGGGCGACTGTATTCATGTACGTCGCGTTTCGGACAGGGTCGAGGTGTACGGACCGGAGGCGGAGTAGTTCCTTCCGGTTCGGGTCCTTCCCGGGCCGGGGTTCAGACGCCGCGGGCGTCGGTGGCGGCGGAGCGGGTGAACTTCCCGTTCCGCCACTGCCATTTGATCTTCTGCTTCGTGTCGGGGCAGCAGCGGGCGACGGTCTTGGAGGAGTAGCCGAGGAGGGTCGCGGTGACGGTGCCGCCTGCCACCTCGATGTCGGTGGCGTTCTGCTGGTCGGCGGGGTCCAGGAGGGTCGCGACGACGCGGTGCGGTGCGGTGAGTACGTAGATTCCGCTGGGGGGCGTGCCGAATCCGCTCTCGCAGCGGACGACGGCGACGGTTTCGGGGCTCTTGTCGCCGTCGAGGTCGCCGGAGGCGTGCTTCACGACGGTGTGTTTGCCGCCTCGGCAGGTCAGGGGGTAGGTGGCGGCTGCCGCGTCGGGGGCGGGGCGGACGGCCGCCGGGCCGCCGGGTGCGTTCTGCGGCGCGGTCTCGGGGGCGGTGGCTGCCGCGGGCTGGAGCAGTCCGGCCAGGGCGACGACAGCGGCCGTGGCGGCGGCGGTGGCCAGCCAGTGCACCGCGCGGGGCCGGGTGTGTGCGAGGTCCGGGAGCGCGGGGGTCTGCACGCGGGGTGTCTCCTGTGGGGCTGTGCCGGGAGGGGCGCCGGCGACGGGAGGGAGGCTGGCATCGTGCCACACGGGGCGGGCGGGGCGGAACGCCGGGGTGCGGGCCCGCGGGCAAAGTCTTGGTACGGGGGCCTGGCGCGGAGGCTGCGTACGGCAGCCACGGGCAGAGAGGCTGCGCAGGCCTCGCGCGGAGGCTGCGTACGGAGGAGGGCTCGCGGAGTGACTGCGTACGGAGAGCTCGTGCAGCGGCCTCGTACGGAGGGCTCGTGCGGCGGCTGCACACGGAGGGCTCGCGGAGTGACTGCGTACGGAGAGCTCGTGCGGCGGCTGCGTACCGAGGGCTCGTGCAGCGGCCTCGTACGGAGGGCTCGTGCGGCGGCTGCACACGGAGGGCTCGCGGAGTGACTGCGTACCGAGGGCTCGGGCAGCGGCGTCGTACGGAGGGCTCGTGGAGTGGCTGTGTACGGGAGCGGTTC
>NZ_JBSGZD010000347.1:0-7851 GCF_053610825.1 Streptomyces sp. NPDC054863
CTTCAGGGGCGCGGGGCTTCATCGGACATGCGGCTCCGCCGCGTGAGCGCGCCCGGCCACAACGGACCCGCACCCGACCGACGACCCGTCCCGGCACACCCCGGCGGAGCGCCTGGCGGAGCGCTACCGCGGGCCCCTCTTGATGCCGAGCGCGTCGACGGCCGCCGGGTTCAGCAGCAGCGCCAGCGAGACGACTGCCACCACGGCGAGCGCGATGCCCGCCGGGATCGACCAGGCGGCATCCGTCGTCATCAGGGTGTACGCGACCGGCAGCGCCATCAGCTGCGTGATCATCGCGGGCCCCCGGCTCCAGCTCCGCCGCAGCCGCAGTCCGTTCGCCGCGAGCAGCGGCAGCACGGCGAGCGCGATCAGGGTGAGCCCGCCCATCTCGGCCTGCTCCGGCCGGTCGGGGCTGCCGAAGAGGCCCATCACCAGCATGGAGAGACCGACCGTGACGAGCGCCAGACCCTCCAACGCGGCGAGCGCCGCCGCGGCGCCCAGCCGGGCGGGGCGGGGCGTGGCGGGGTGCGGCACGACCGGCGATTCGGGGAGCGGCTCGGGCAGCGCTTCGGCCTGCTTCTGCGGCCTCTTGGCGGGCTTTTTACTCACCCTTGCAGGGTAACGGCCGACGGCTGCCGGGAGCCGGGCGGTCGTACCGGAGGACGACCGGCGCACGGGCGGCCGGTAATCTGCACGGCATGCGCGCACTCCTCGTGGTCAATCCGGCAGCAACCACCACCAGTGCCCGCACCCGGGACGTCCTGATCCACGCCCTGGCCAGCGAGATGAAGCTGGAGACGGTCACCACCGAGTACCGCGGCCACGCCCGCGATCTGGGCCGGCGGGCCGCCGACAGTGCGGACGTCATCGATCTGGTCGTCGCCCTCGGCGGCGACGGCACCGTCAACGAGGTCGTGAACGGCCTGCTGCACGACGGACCCGACCTCGACCGCCTGCCCGGTTTCGCGGTCGTCCCCGGCGGTTCCACCAATGTCTTCGCCCGCGCGCTCGGTCTTCCCAATGACGCGGTAGAGGCGACCGGCGCCCTTTTGGACGCACTGCGTACCGGAAGCGAACGCACAGTGAGCCTCGGTCTCACAAAGGGCGTACCGGGAACGGAGGACGAAGCCGTCCCGGAACGCTGGTTCACCTTTTGCGCGGGGCTCGGATTCGACGCGGGAGTCATCGGCCGGGTCGAACAACAGCGCGAGCGCGGAAAGCGTTCGACGCATGCGCTGTATCTGCGCCAGGTGGTCCGTCAATTCCTGGAGGAGCCGCACCGGAGACACGGTGTGATTTCTCTGGAGAGGCCCGGTGAGGAGCCGGTGAGGGACCTCGTTCTGTCGATAGTCTGCAACACCTCCCCCTGGACCTACCTGGGGAATCGTCCGCTGTACGCCTCCCCGGAGGCTTCTTTCGACACCGCCCTGGACGTGCTCGGACTGAGCCGTCTTTCCACCCCGGCGGTGACGCGTTACGCGACCCAGCTCCTCACCTCCACGCCGGAACGCGGCCCGCACGGTAAGCACGCCGTCACCCTGCATGACCTGACGGACTTCACCTTGCATTCGAAGGCCCCACTGCCCCTTCAAATGGACGGTGACCACCTTGGGCTGCGTACGAGCGTCGCGTTCACAGGCGTTCGCCGTGCACTGCGTGTGATTGTGTGAGTGGAAGAGCCGAAAGTCCTTTATCTCGAACGTACGGACTGCCATCCACCCCATGGAAGTACGGCTGTGACCTAGCCGACACCGAGGAATCAAAAAAAACTTCTCGGAAGGGGTTGTATCCGTCGTCGAGGTTTGCGAGTCTCTTCATGGCGATCGGGACGGCCCGCAACACCGGCCTCCCTGAGAACCAGAATCCCTCCTCACACACAGGACCACAACCAGTGCTCACTGGAAGTCGGCCCTTCCCTCGTGAGGGGATTCGTGAAAGCGTTCACATTCACAAGCAATGTGTTTGACATCTAGGTCATCCAGATCATCAAGGAGAGGTAGCAGCCATGGACTGGCGTCACAACGCCGTTTGTCGTGAGGAAGACCCGGAGCTGTTCTTCCCCATCGGCAACACCGGTCCTGCGCTGCTGCAGATCGAGGAAGCCAAGGCCGTCTGCCGCCGCTGCCCCGTCATGGAGCAGTGCCTGCAGTGGGCGCTCGAGTCCGGCCAGGACTCGGGTGTCTGGGGTGGACTCAGCGAGGACGAGCGCCGCGCAATGAAGCGCCGTGCCGCTCGCAACCGGGCGCGCAACGCGACCGCCTGACCCACCCTGCTTCGAGCCTGAGCTCGGCGGCGCATACAGCGCGTATGCAGTCACCGCCCCCGAATCGCAGCGCGCAGTACCCCCCAATGCGCAGTAACGCGTGAGCAGTTGAGCCCCGTACCGGTATCCCGGTACGGGGCTCTTCGCTGTCCGCTGCTGCGGTACGGCGACTACTTCTGCGTCCGTACGGGGATGTCGAGCACCACCCGGGTGCCGCGCTCCGGGCCGGGGACCATGTCGAAGCTTCCGCCCAACTCGCCCTCCACCAGCGTCCGTACGATCTGCAGGCCCAGGTTGCCGGCCCGCTGCGGGTCGAAGCCCTCGGGCAGTCCGCGCCCGTCGTCCAGCACCGTGATCAGCAGCCGCGCCTCGGCCGACGTGCCGCCGCGCAGTGCGGAGACCTCGACGGTGCCCTGCTCGCCCTGGGTGAACCCGTGTTCCAGGGCGTTCTGCAGAATCTCCGTCAGGACCATGGAGAGGGGGGTGGCGACCTCCGCGTCCAGGATTCCGAACCGTCCGGTCCTGCGGCAGGTGACCTTCCCCGGGGAGATCTCGGCGACCATCGCCAGCACCCGGTCGGCGATCTCGTCGAACTCGACGCGCTCGTCCAGGTTCTGGGACAGCGTCTCGTGGACGATCGCGATCGAACCCACGCGCCGTACCGCCTCGTTGAGCGCTTCCCGCCCCTGGTCGGAGTCCATCCTGCGGGACTGGAGTCTCAACAGGGCGGCAACCGTCTGGAGGTTGTTCTTCACCCGGTGGTGGATCTCCCGGATGGTGGCGTCCTTCGTGATCAACTCCCGCTCTCGGCGGCGGAGTTCCGTCACGTCGCGACAGAGGACGAGGGAGCCGATGCGGGGACCCTTGGGCTTGAGCGGGATGGCGCGGAGCTGGATCACTCCCCCGCTGCCCTCGACCTCCGTCTCGCGCGGGGCGTAGCCGCTGGCCAGTTTGACCAGGGCTTCGTCGACCGGGCCGCGGGACGGGGCGAGTTCGGCGGTCGTCTGTCCGAGGTGGTGGCCGACCAGGTCGGAGGCGAGGCCGAGGCGGTGGTACGCGGAGAGGGCGTTGGGGCTCGCGTACTGCACGATGCCCTCCGCGTCGAGCCGGATCAGGCCGTCGCCGACGCGCGGGGACGCGTCCATGTCGACCTGCTGGCCGGGGAAGGGGAACGAACCGGCGGCGATCATCTGGGCGAGGTCGGATGCGCTCTGGAGGTACGTCAGCTCCAGCCGGCTCGGCGTGCGCACGGTGAGGAGGTTGGTGTTGCGGCCGATGACGCCGAGCACGCGCCCCTCGCGCCGTACCGGAATCGACTCGACCCGGACCGGAACCTCCTCGCGCCACTCGGGGTCGCCCTCGCGCACGATGCGGCCCTCGTCGAGAGCGGCGTCGAGCAGCGGGCGCCGGCCGCGCGGGACGAGGTGGCCCACCATGTCGTCGTGGTACGAGGTGGGGCCGGTGTTCGGCCGCATCTGCGCCACGGAGACGTAACGGGTGCCGTCGAGCGTGGGGACCCACAGGACGAGGTCGGCGAAGGACAGGTCGGAGAGCAGCTGCCACTCCGAGACCAGCAGGTGGAGCCACTCTAGGTCGGACTCGCTGAGGGCGGTGTGCTGGCGTACGAGATCGTTCATGGAGGGCACATGCACGAACATACCCGTAACCTCACGGACAACTGGCGGTGCACATCCATAGACAGGGACTAGTGGTCTAGTCCACAATGGCCGGGCAAAGCTTCATCCTCCCCGCACAGGAGGGTGAAATCGAGGGACGAAGCGCTCTCTGCCCTGACTGCGCCCGCCCCTCCACACGGCCGAAGGCACCGCACACCGTCGGCCGACGCAACTCCGGGCTGCGGTGCCGGGTGGGCCGAGGGTCCCGCCGGGCGCCGTGGCCCGCGGGTCTTTCGGGGGACGCCCCGGGCCCCCGGGCGGATCTCTCCCGGCCGCCCCCTCACCTCTCCGGCCAGGCCCGCATCGCCAGGGCCGCCACCTCTTCCAGTTCTTCCTTGTCCGCCCCGTCGCGGGCCTGCTGCGACATGCCCTGGAGTGCGGCGCCGGAGAAGCGGGCGAGGGCCCTGGCGTCCGTGCCGGGCGGGAGCTCGCCGGTCGCGACGTCCGCGCGGATGCGGGACTCGAAGGCGTCGAGGTTGGCGTTGCGGCGCTCGCGCAGGGACTCCTCGACCTCCGCCGTCGCGCAGTTGGTCGCGGCGGAGATCACCATGCAGCCGCGCGGGTGCGCCGGGTCGGTGTACTCGGCGGCCGCCTCGTGCAGGAGGCGGCCGATGGCGGCGCGGGCGGTGGGCTCCTCCTCCAGGGCGCGGGCGGCGAAGGCGCCGTGGGTCTGCGCGTACGCGCCCACGACCTCCGCGAAGAGGGCCTTCTTGTCGCCGAAGGCGGCGTACAGGCTGGGGGCGCCGATGCCCATCGCGCGGGTGAGGTCGGCGACCGAGGTCGGCTCGTAGCCGCGCTCCCAGAACGCCAGAGTGGCCTTCTCCAGCGCCGCCGCCCGGTCGAAGGAGCGGGGCCGGCCGCGCTGTTTCGTGGGTTCCGTTGCCATGCGCCTCATTCTATAGCGGTCGTTAGCTATGTGCTATGGTCCTTTCTGTAGCGACCGCTAGAGAAAGAGGGGGGCGTAGCCATGAGCACGCTCAAGAAGCTCGACGGCAGGACGGCACTGGTCACGGGCGGCAGCCGGGGCATCGGGCGGGGCATCGCGGAACGGCTCGGCAGGGACGGGGCGCGGGTCGCCGTGCACTACGGCACGAACGAGACCGCGGCGAAGGAGGTCGTCGGCGTCATCGAGGCGGCGGGCGGGTCCGCCTTCGCGATCGGCCAGGAGCTGGGGACGCCGGGGGACGCGGAGGCGCTGTGGGCGGAGTTCGACCGGCATGCGGACGGTCTGGACATCCTGGTCAACAACGCGGGCATCGGGACGTCGGACTCCTTCGCCTCGATCGGCGAGGCCGCGTTCGACACGCTCTTCGCCGTGAACGTCAAGGCGCCCTTCTTCCTTGCCCGGTGGGGGGCGGAGCGGCTGCGCGACGGGGGCCGCATCATCAACATCTCCTCGGGGCTCTCGCACGCGTCCGTCATGCCCGACCTGATCGCGTACGCGATGACGAAGGGCGCGCTGGACGTCTTCACCCGGGACCTGTCCAAGACGCTGGGGCCGCGCGGGATCACCGTGAACTCGGTCGCGCCGGGAATCATCGACACGGACAACAACGCGTGGCTGCGCGAGAGCGAGGAGGCGTGGAAGTGGGCGGCGTCGATGTCCGCGCTGGGACGGGTCGGGGAGCCGGCCGACGTCGCGGACGCGGTGGCGTTCCTGGCGTCGGACGAGGGGCGCTGGGTGACGGGCCACTGGATGGACGTGACGGGCGGCTCCCTCCCGTAAGCCACCGGATGCGGCCCCCCGGCCCGCTACCGCGTCTCCGTCACCTTCGCCAGCGCCCTCGGCGCGTCCGGGTCCTGCCCCCGGGCCAGGGTGATCTCGTACGCCAGCATCTGCAGCGGCAGGATCTCCAGGATCGGCTGGAGCTCCTCCGGGACGCCGTCCGTGGGGAGCACGAAGCCCGAAGAGGCCTCCTCCACCTGGGACTTGGGGCCGACCACGAAGAGGTCCGCGCCGCGGCCCCGCAGCCGGTCGAGGACGGGCTGGAGGGCTTCGCCGCCGCAGCCCGACGTGACGACGGCGATCACCGGGGAGATGTTGTCGACCATGGCGAGGGGGCCGTGCAGCAGGTCGGCGCCGGAGTAGGAGAGGGCGGGGATGTAGCTCGTCTCCATGAGCTTGAGGGCGGCTTCCCTGGCCGTCGGGTAGCCGTAGCCGCGCGAGGTGATGACCATGCGTTCGGCGAAGCGGTAGCGGGAGGCGAGGTCGCGGACCTCCTCCCGGCGGGCGAGGATCCCGGCCGCCAGGTCCGGGAGTGCGCGGGCCGCCGCCGTGCCTTCGGCCGACTGCAGGCCCTGGACCAGCAGGTAGAGGGCCAGGAGCGACGCCGTGTACGTCTTGGTCGCCGGGAGCGCCTTCTCCGGGCCCGCCAGGATGTCGATGTGGTGCTCGGAGACGGCGGCCAGCGGGGAGTCCGGACTGTTGGTGACGGCGAGGGTGACGGCCCCCGCCTCCCGGGCGGCGCGGGTGGAGGCGACGAGGTCCGGGGAGCCGCCGGACTGACTGACGGTGATGACCAGGACGTCGCGCAGGACCGGGCGGGCGCCGTACGCCGTGGTCGTGGACATCGAGGTCAGGCCGCAGGGCAGGCCCATCTGGATTTCGAGGAGGTACTTGGCGTAGAGGGCCGCGTGGTCGGAGGTGCCGCGCGCGGTGAGCAGGACGAAGCGGGGGCTCTTCGCGGCGATCGACTGCGCCGTGGCGAAGATGCGCGGCGCCGCCTCGTCGAGGATCCGGCGCAGCACGGCGGGCTGCTCGGCCATCTCGCCGGCCATGATCCGCCCCGGTCGCTCGGCGGAGGGCGTACCGGGCTTCTCGGCAGAGGGCATGAGGGGGCCTCCCGGACGTGCTCAGGACGACGGACGCCGCGACCGAAGGACGACGGGCGCCGCGTCGCCCAAGATGACGGACGCTGCACCTCAGTCGACCATGGGAGTTCGTGCACCCGCCAGCGGGAGGACGCCGCGAAGGAGGGTGGGCTTCGGCCCTCCTCTGCTAGATTGGTCTATACCACAGATCGTTCAGTCCTCTCGGCACACGGTCTCCCACCTCCACACAGACAGGCAGGCATCAGCGTGGAAGTTGTCATCGTTCCGGACGCCAGGGCGGGCGGCGAGCTCATCGCGCAGAGCATCGCCGACCTGCTGGGCAACAAGCCCGACGCCCTGCTCGGTGTGGCCACCGGCTCGTCCCCGCTGCCCATCTACCAGGCCCTGACGGCCAAGGTGCGCGGCGGCGGGGTGGACGCCTCGCGCGCCCGCATCTGCCAGCTCGACGAGTACGTGGGTCTGCCTGCCGGACACCCCGAGTCGTACCGGGCGACCGTGCTGCGCGAGGTCGTGGAGCCGCTGGGGCTGACCGAGGCGTCGTTCTTCGGGCCCGACGGGTCCGCCGACGACGTGCAGGCGGCCTGCGTGGCGTACGACCGGGCGCTCGCCGAGGCGGGCGGCGTCGACCTCCAGATCCTGGGCATCGGCACCGACGGACACATCGGCTTCAACGAGCCGTGCTCGTCGCTCGCTTCGCGCACCCGCATCAAGACGCTCACCCAGCAGACGATCGACGACAACGCGCGCTTCTTCGAGGGCGACACCGCCCAGGTCCCGCGCCACGTCATCACCCAGGGCATCGGCACCATCCTGGACGCCCGCCACCTGGTGCTGCTGGCCACCGGCGAGGGTAAGGCCGAGGCCGTCGCGCAGACCGTCGAGGGCCCGCTCTCCGCGCTCGTACCGGCGTCCGCGCTCCAGCTGCACCCGCACGCGACCATGGTCGTCGACGAGGCCGCCGCGTCGAAGCTGAAGCTGGCGGACTACTTCCGTCACACGTACGCGAACAAGCCGGTGTGGCAGGGGCTCTAACTCCCGCACGCAGTAGGTGAGTTACGTACGAGAGGCCGGGCCCCGCAG
>NZ_JBSGZD010000348.1:0-7841 GCF_053610825.1 Streptomyces sp. NPDC054863
GTCCTCCCCGATGGGGGCCGGGGAGGACGCCGGAGCCGGAGTCTGCGCCGTCGGAGCCTGCGCCGCTGGAGTCTGCGCCACTGGAACGAGTGTCGCCGGAACGAGTGTCGCGGCCAGTGCGGCGGCGGTCACGGAGAGTGCTGTGATCATGCTCCGAACGTAAGGGTTACGCGAACTGCTGGCTCGCCGAGCCGTCGCACGCCCGCAGCTTCAGCGGGTCCTTTGCCGCCGACAGGGTGACGCACAGCCCGGTGGAGGCGGCCGGGCGGAGGGTGGCCCCCTGCTTCACGAACTTCTGGTTGGCGGCGCCCGAGCAGTTCCACAGGACGAGTCCCGCGCCCGGCTCGTACTTGGCGCCCGGTACGTCCAGGCACCGGTCGTGACTCAGTTCCGTACGCAGCGACTGCTGGGCACCGTCGTACCACCAGCCCTGGTTCCGGCCGCCGTGGCAGTCCCAGCCGCCGACGGCGGTGCCGTTGCGGGTGACGGAGCCGGGTGCGTCCAGGCAGGTGCCCGTGGCGGCGTTCTTGAGCGGCTTGAAGGCGTCGTCCCACGCACCCGGAGTCAGCACCGGCTTGCCGGTGGACGCCGGATCTGCACAACTGGCCTCGCGGGACGAGGAGTTGTAGATCTGGCTGAGGCAGGAGGCGAAGGCGGCGTGACCGCTGATGTTGGGGTGGAAGGACTGCCGGACCGAGTTCGCGTCCGGGGGGCCCGGCTTGGAGAGGTCGATGTAGAGCCCGCGCGCCCAGGTGCTCTCCGAGCAGACCTCGTGCCCATGGAAGAGGCGGGAGTTGTCGAGGTACGTGGCGCCCGTCGAGGCAGCGGCCCTGCGCATGCCGCGTTCGAAGGCGGGGACGGCGGCGTTGCGGCCCCAGGCGGTGTCGGAGTCGTAGCCGAGGCCGCCGCAGGCGAGCTTGCCGGGGAAGTCGGGGTTGTCCTTGAAGTCGGGCCCGATCGGGCTCGGGTAGCCCATGACCACGAGCTTGTAGTCGGAGTCGGCGTACCCGGCCCCGGTCATGGTCGTCCGCAGGTCGCGGATCGTCTGCTCGACCTTGGGCACGAGACCGTCCACCCGGGCCTGCCAGCCACCCGCGTACTTGGACTCGCACGGCCCCTGCAGCGTCAGGTACCGGGTGACGCAATCGGTCATCACAGGACCGAACTGAAGATCGTCGTTGGCGCCCGCGACCAGCACCACCATCTTGATCTTCGTGTTGCGCGCCTTGACGGCGAGGTTGTCGCTCTGCACGAGCTCGTCGGCGTACTGCTTGCTGCCGCCGATCCTGATGTTTCCGGTGTAGCCGCCCGAGCAGGAGACGTTGTACGTCACGTCGGCGGCGACGGAGGTCTTGTGGATCGCGGCGTCGGGCGAACGGTGGCACCAGTTGGTCGGCCCGTTCGTCGGCGCCTCGTACGTCCCCGTCCCCTCCCCGGAGATCTCGCTGTCGCCGAGCGAGATGAGCCCGGTCTTGCGGTCGCCCATCGGCCGCTCGGCCGGCGACCCGTACAGCTTGGTGGCCTCGGCCGCCCGGATCGCTTCGAGCTCGGGCGGCAGGGGGGTGGATGCGGCGGCCCGCGGGTCGTTCGGGACCGCTGCGGCGGTGGTCGTGGCCGTCATGCCGCCGACGGTCGCCGCGAGTGCGGCGGTCACGGCGAGGGTGCTGCGGAATCTGTGCCTGGTGCGCGCCATTGCGCCTCCCCGGTTGGTTGTTACCCCCGGTATTTACTGGCCGGTAGCCGAGATGGGAATACCCAGAACAAGACAACCGCTCAACTTTCACAGGAGGTGTCGCACCGATGACGACTGACGACTACCGGATCGAGCACGACTCGATGGGTGAGGTACGGGTTCCCGCCCACGCCAAGTGGCGGGCGCAGACCCAGCGGGCCGTGGAGAACTTCCCGATCTCCGGCCAACGCCTGGAGCGCGCCCACATCGAGGCCCTGGCCCGCATCAAGGCGGCAGCGGCGAAGGTCAACGCGGAGCTGGGCGTCCTGGACAAGGACGTGGCGGGCGCGATCGCCGACGCCGCGGAGGAAGTGGCCCGCGGCGACTGGGACGAACACTTCCCGGTGGACGTCTTCCAGACCGGCTCGGGCACGTCCTCCAACATGAACATGAACGAGGTCGTCGCCACGCTGGCGACGGAGCGGCTCGCGGCCCCGGGAGGCTCCGGGGGCTCGGTCCACCCCAACGACCACGTCAACGCCTCCCAGTCCTCCAACGACGTCTTCCCGTCCTCGATCCACATCGCGGCGACGGCGGCGGTGACGGCCGACCTGATCCCGTCCCTGGAGCACCTGGCGGCCTCCCTGGAGCGGAAATCCGCCGAGTTCGCGGACGTCGTGAAGTCCGGCCGCACCCACCTCATGGACGCCACCCCGGTCACCCTCGGCCAGGAGTTCGGCGGCTACGCGGCGCAGATCAGGTACGGGATCGAGCGCCTCCGCTCCTCCCTCCCCCGCCTCGCCGAACTCCCCTTGGGCGGAACGGCGGTCGGCACGGGCATCAACACCCCGCCCGGCTTCTCCGCCGCCGTCATCTCCGAGGTCGCCCGCGCCACCGGCCTCCCCCTCACCGAGGCCCGCGACCACTTCGAGGCCCAGGGCGCCCGCGACGGCCTGGTCGAGACCTCCGGCCAGCTCCGTACGATCGCCGTCTCCCTCACCAAGATCGCCAACGACCTGCGCTGGATGGCAAGCGGCCCGCGCACCGGATTGGCCGAAATCAACCTCCCCGACCTCCAGCCGGGCTCGTCGATCATGCCGGGCAAGGTCAACCCGGTGGTTCCGGAAGCGGTGTTGATGGTCGCGGCGCAAGTCACCGGCAACGACGCGACGGTCGCCGTCGCGGGCGCCGCCGGCAACTTCGAGCTGAACGTCATGCTCCCCGTCATCGCCAAGAACGTGCTGGAGTCGGTGCGCCTGCTCGCCAACTCCACCCGCCTGCTGGCCGACCGCACCATAGACGGCATCACGGCCAACCGCGAACGGGCCCTGGAATACGCGGAGTCGTCCCCGTCCGTGGTCACCCCCCTCAACAAGTACATCGGCTACGAGGAGGCCGCGAAGGTCGCCAAGAAGTCGGTGGCCGAGCGCAGGACGATCCGCGAGGTCGTCATCGAGGGCGGCTACGTCGAACGCGGCGACCTCACGGAGGCCCAACTGGACGCGGCACTGGACGTGCTGAGCATGACGCGGCCGTAGGGCGGAGGGTGCGTGTCGGAACAATGTCTCACTTACACGTTTCAGTGAGACATTGTCCCGACCCCCCTCCCGGGCCCCTCCCCCTCGGCCCCTGCCTCGGGCCCGTCCGGCGGTCCGTGATCCAAATCGCTGCGCGGCCGTCCTCGTACTCCTAAAATCTGTCCATGACAGAGCACACGGGCGAGGCCGCCGGGACGGGCGGGAGCAGATGGGCGCCGGGGGATCAGATTCTCTGGCGGTACCGGGACAATGCTTCGCGGCGCATTCACATCTGCCGGCCCGTGACCGTCGTGCAGGACACCGACGAGTTGCTCGCCGTCTGGATGGCGCCGGGGACGGAGTGCGTGAAGCCCGTTCTGGCGGACGGGACTTCGGTGCATCAGGAGCCGCTGGAGACCCGGTACACGAAGGCTCGGACGACGACGACCTCGCGGTGGTTCGGGACCGGGGTGCTGAAGCTGGCGCGGCCCGGGGACCCGTGGTCGGTGTGGTTGTTCTGGGAGCGCGGGTGGCGGTTCAAGAACTGGTACGTGAACCTCGAAGAGCCCCGGGCCCGGTGGGTCGGCGGGGTCGATTCACAGGATCACTTTCTGGACATTGCGGTGGCGCCCGACCGGCGGTGGATGTGGCTGGACGAGGACGAGTTCGCGCAGGCCCGGCGGGTGGGGCTGGTGGGAGAGGAGCAGGCCGAGGAGGTGCGGGCGGCGGGGCGCGCTGCCGTGCGGACCGTGGAGGACTGGGGGGCGCCGTTCGCCGACGGGTGGGAGAACTGGCGGCCGGATCCGCACTGGGGAGTGCCGGAACTTCCGGATGACTGGGACCGCACCCCGGCGCACATGACGACGTGAGACTCTTGATGCGCCCCCAGGGTCCAAACGTAGGATCACCCTCCGGAAGACTGCACACCCAGCAGGCATAGGCAGCAACTACCGGGTGTGGAGCAGGACCTGACCGTATGTCACTACAGGGGGGTGGTTCTGTGAACCTGCACGAGAAGGCGTGCGGTTATGTAACGTTCACAGGCCACCGTTCTGTCGACGCCGCCCGCAGAGCGGGTATATCGCACCAAGCGATTGCATCGCACAAGCTCCCCGGACGGACGGAACCCCACGCGTGACGGAGCAGCAGTCCACCTCCCACGAAGGCCGGCAGCCCCTGGTTGCCAGGCCGCACGAGCGCGCCCGGCCGAGGCAGGAGCCGGAGGAAGAGTCCGCCATGGCCACGACGGCTGCCGGAGTGCCGGGCCCCGGGGGCACTCCGCCCCCGGCCAGGACCGAGGGCGACCGGTTGCGGTTCGTCGGGGCCGCGACCCGGCGGATCGCCCGCGGTATCGATCTCGACGAGATCGTGCTGGGACTGTGCCGGGCGACCGTGCCCACTTTCTCGGACGCGATCCTGGTGTATCTGCGGGATCCGCTGCCGGTGGGCGACGAGCGTCCCGCCGTGCCGTTCATGCTGCGGCTGCGGCGCACCGACCGGCTGCGGCTGAGCGGCGAGGGCCCGGCGGGCGAGGAGTCGGACGCCGTGCTGGGCGACGGTTCGCCCGCCCAGCAACTGTGCGAGGTGCTCAGCGGCGGTGCGCTGGCCGAGGTGCTGCGCGGGGTGCGGCCGGTGTTCGGCGACGCGGCCTCCGCGCGCATCGCACTGCCCGAACTGCTGGGCGGCGACTGCGGGCTGCCCGACGGGCGGCGCGCGATACTCGCCCCGCTCCGGGGCCGCCGCCGGGTGATCGGCGCGGCCGTCTTCCTGCGCAGGCCGGAACGGGGCGTGTTCGAGGCCAACGACCTGCTGGTGGCCGCCCAGTTGGCGACGCACACCGCGCTCGGCATCGACAAGGCCGTGCTGTACGGGCGCGAGGCGTACATCGCCGACGAGCTGCAGCGGACGATGCTGCCGGACTCGCTGCCCCGGCCCACCGGTGTGAAGCTCGCGTCCCGGTACCTCCCCGCCGCCGAGACCGCCCGGGTCGGCGGCGACTGGTACGACGCGATTCCGCTGCCCGGCAGCCGGGTGGCGCTCGTCGTGGGCGACGTCATGGGGCACTCGATGACGTCGGCGGCGATCATGGGGCAGTTCCGGACCACCGCCCAGACCCTCGCCGGGCTCGACCTGCCGCCGCAGGAGGTGCTGCACCACCTCGACGAGCAGGCCCAGCGGCTCGGCACCGACCGCATGGCCACGTGCATGTACGCCGTGTACGACCCGGTCGCGCACCGGATCACCATCGCCAACGCCGGGCACCCGCCGCCCATTCTGCTGCACCTGGGAGGCCGCGCCGAGGTGCTGCGGGTGCCGCCCGGGGCGCCCATCGGGGTCGGCGGCGTCGACTTCGAGGCCGTGGAGCTGGACGCTCCGGCGGGAGCGACCCTGCTCCTCTATACGGACGGCCTCGTCGAGTCCCGGCTGCGGGACGTCTGGACCGGCATCGAGCAGCTGCGGGAACGTCTCGCCGCGACCGCCCAGCTGACGGGGCCCGACCATCCGCCGCCCCTCGAAGCGCTCTGCGACGACGTCCTGGACATGCTCGGGCCCGGTGACCGGGACGACGACATCGCGCTGCTCGCGGCCCGTTTCGACGGGATCGCGCCGAGCGACGTCGCGTACTGGTTCCTGGAGCCGGAGGAGCAGGCACCGGGGAGGGCGCGGAGGCTGGCCGGGCGGGCGCTGGAGCGCTGGGGGCTCGAAGAGCTGTCGGACTCCGTCGAGCTGCTGGTCAGCGAGGTCGTCACCAATGCCGTGCGGTACGCGGAGCGGCCGGTGACGCTGCGGCTGCTGCGTACGGACGTACTGCGCTGCGAGGTCGGCGACGATTCGCCGCAGCTGCCCCGGCAGCGGCGGGCCAGGGACACCGACGAGGGCGGACGCGGGCTCTTCCTGGTGAACCGGCTGGCGAAGAAGTGGGGTGCGACCCGGCTGAGCAGCGGGAAGGTCGTCTGGTTCGAGCTGGCACTGCCCGGCTCCGCGGCGGAGGAGAAGAGGTAGCGCGGACGCCTTCCGGGGTTGGATTCGGTCCAAGTGTTGCCGACGTAGTGTCGGAGCGGTTGACTGGGGCAGTCGGACATAGCGACCCAACCCCCACCAACCACCGGAATCTCCGGGAGGACGCTCGTGACCGAGGAGACTCGCAAGGCACCGCAGACCGCCCCGTACACCACCAACAACGCCGGGATCCCGGTGGAGAGCGACGAGCATTCGCTCACCGTCGGGCCCGACGGGCCGATCCTGCTCCAGGACCATTACCTCATCGAGAAGATGGCCCAGTTCAACCGGGAGCGGGTGCCCGAGCGGGTGGTGCACGCGAAGGGCTCGGGTGCGTACGGCTTCTTCGAAGTGACCAACGACGTCAGCCAGTTCACCAAGGCCGACCTCTTCCAGCCGGGGAGGCGGACCGACATGCTGGCCCGCTTCTCGACGGTCGCCGGTGAGCAGGGCTCGCCGGACAGCTGGCGGGACCCGCGCGGTTTCGCGCTCAAGTTCTATACGGAACACGGCAATTACGACATGGTCGGCAACAACACGCCGGTCTTCTTCGTCCGTGACCCGATGAAGTTCCAGGACTTCATCCGCTCGCAGAAGCGCACCCCGGACAGCGGTCTGCGCGACCACAACATGCAGTGGGACTTCTGGACGCTGTCGCCGGAGTCCGCCCATCAGGTGACCATCCTGATGAGCGACCGCGGCATCCCCAGGACGTACCGGCACATGGACGGCTTCAGCTCGCACACGTACATGTGGGTGAACGCGGGCGGCCAGAAGTTCTGGGTGAAGTACCGCTTCAAGACCGAGCAGGGCATCGACTTCTTCCCGCAGGACGAGGCCGACGCGATGGCGGGGACCGACGGTGATGTGCACCGGCGGGACCTGTTCGACTCGATCAAGCGCGGGGAGCACCCGACCTGGAAGCTGTACGTCCAGGTGATGCCGTTCGACGAGGCGCCGGACTACCGCTTCAATCCGTTCGATCTGACGAAGGTGTGGCCGCACGCGGACTACCCCGAGATCGAGGTCGGCCGGATGACCCTGAACGAGAATCCGGAGGACTTCTTCGTCCACATCGAGCAGGCGTCCTTCGAGCCGTCGAACCTGGTGCCGGGCATCGGTCCGTCCCCGGACAAGATGCTGCTCGGCAGGCTCTTCTCCTACCCGGACACCCACCGGTACCGGATCGGGCCCAACTACGCGCAGCTGCCGCCGAACCGGCCCCGGTTCGCCGCCAACTCGTACTCCAAGGACGGACCGATGCGGTACGAGCCGTCACGGGCGAGCGCCGTGTACGCGCCGAACTCGTACGGCGGCCCGGCCGCCGACACCGCCCGCTTCGGCGAGAGCGCCGGATGGCGGACGGCGGGCGAGATGGTGCACCACGCGTACACGCTGCGCCGGGACGACGACGACTGGGGGCAGCCGGGCACGCTGGTGCGCGAGGTCCTGGACGACGCGGCCAGGGACCGGCTGGTGGGCAACATCGTCGGGCATCTGTCGGACGGGGTGAGCAGGCCGGTGCTGGAGCGGGCGTTCACCTACTGGCGGAACGTGGACAAGGAGCTGGGCGAGCGGATCTCCGCGCGGTTCCACTAGGCGCGGCCCGAGGACGAGAAGCGGCGGCCCCCATCCCGGAAGGGTGGGGGCCT
>NZ_JBSGZD010000349.1:0-7830 GCF_053610825.1 Streptomyces sp. NPDC054863
TTGCACGGGGGGCGGCCACCGAACCAACGGTGGCCGCCCCCGGGGACGTACGAGAAGTGCTCTCGCGCGCTGCTGCTAGACGAGCGCGCCGCCCGGCAGTTCGACCTTCGCGCCGAGCTTTTCGAGCTTCTCCATGAAGTTCTCGTAGCCGCGGTTGATCAGGTCGATGCCGTGCACACGGCTCGTGCCCTGGGCGGCGAGGGCCGCGATCAGGTACGAGAAGCCGCCGCGCAGGTCGGGGATGACCAGGTCGGCGCCCTGGAGCTTGGTGGGGCCCGAGACGACCGCCGAGTGCAGGAAGTTGCGCTGGCCGAAGCGGCAGTTGGAGCCGCCCAGGCACTCGCGGTAGAGCTGGATCTGCGCGCCCATCTGGTTGAGCGCGGAGGTGAAGCCGAGCCGCGACTCGTACACCGTCTCGTGGACGATCGACAGGCCGGTGGCCTGGGTGAGGGCGACGACCAGGGGCTGCTGCCAGTCGGTCTGGAAGCCGGGGTGGACGTCCGTTTCGAGGGCGATGGACTTGAGTGCGCCGCCCGGGTGCCAGAAGCGGATGCCCTCGTCGTCGATCTCGAAGGCGCCGCCGACCTTGCGGTAGGTGTTGAGGAAGGTCATCATCGAGCGCTGCTGGGCGCCGCGCACGTAGATGTTGCCCTCGGTGGCCAGCGCCGCAGAGGCCCAGGAAGCCGCTTCGAGGCGGTCCGGGAGCGCGCGGTGCGTGTAGCCGTCGAGCCGGTCGACGCCGGTGACGCGGATCGTGCGGTCGGTGTCCATCGAGATGATCGCGCCCATTTTCTGCAGGACGCAGATCAGGTCTTCGATCTCGGGCTCGACGGCCGCGTTGGACAGCTCGGTGACGCCCTCGGCGAGGACGGCGGTGAGCAGCACCTGCTCGGTCGAGCCGACCGACGGGTAGGGGAGGGTGATCTTGCAGCCGCGCAGCCGCTGGGGGGCCTCCAGGTACTGGCCGTCCTCCCGCTTCTCGATGGTCGCGCCGAACTTGCGCAGCACCTCGAAGTGGAAGTCGATCGGCCGGCCGCCGATGTCGCAGCCGCCGAGACCCGGGATGAACGCGTGGCCCAGCCGGTGCAGCAGCGGGCCGCAGAACAGGATCGGGATGCGCGAGGAGCCCGCGTGCGCGTCGATGTCGGCGACGTTCGCGGACTCGACGTGCGACGGGTCCATGATCAGCTCGCCCGGCTCGTCGCCGGGGCGGACCGTCACCCCGTGCAGCTGGAGCAGCCCGCGTACGACGCGCACGTCGCGGATGTCGGGCACATTGCGCAGCCTGCTCGGACCGCTGCCGAGGAGCGCCGCGACCATCGCCTTGGGCACGAGGTTCTTGGCGCCGCGGACGCGGATCTCGCCCTCCAGCGGGGTGCCGCCGTGGACAAGCAGTACATCGTCTGTGCCGGTCATGTATCTCGCGTTCCGGAATCGTCGGACAGGGGGCCAAGAGGAAAGGGTAATGGGCTGATGCCCGGGTTCAGTGTGGTCGAACGGGGTGGACGTACGTCATGAATTCGCCACAACACGCTCTGTTTTATGGTCATCACCGGAGGGTTACGGTCCGGTTGTGCTGCGCGTCGCGCGCTCCCACTGCTGCCGTGCGCCCTGAGCTGCGGACCTTTTCCGCCTGTCACGGACTCCCCGCGGAGAGCGAAACTGCGGGATCATGTGGCGCATGACGGAGGTGTCCTCGCTCACAGGGCGGCTGCTGGTGGCGACGCCGGCACTCGCCGACCCGAACTTCGACCGCGCGGTCGTACTGCTGATCGACCATGACGACGCGGGCTCGCTCGGCGTGGTGCTGAACCGGCCGACGGCGGTCGGTGTCGACCAGATCCTCGCCCCGTGGGCGGAGCTGGCCGGGGCGCCGGGGGTGGTCTTCCGGGGCGGCCCCGTGTCGATGGACTCGGCGCTCGGCGTGGCGGTGGTGCCCGGCGCCAATCCCATGGGGTGGCGGCGGGTGCACGGCGCGATCGGTCTGGTGGACCTCGACGCGCCGCCGGAGCTGCTGGCGGCCGCCCTCGGCTCGCTGCGGATCTTCGCCGGGTACGCGGGGTGGGGCCCGGGTCAGCTGGAGGACGAGCTGACCGACGGGGCCTGGTACGTCGTCGAGTCCGAGCCGGGGGACGTGTCCTCGCCCGAGCCGGAGGGGTTGTGGCGGGCGGTGCTGCGCAGGCAGCGGAGCGGGCTGGCGATGATCGCGACGTATCCGGACGATCCTTCGCTGAACTAGGCCGGACGGTCCCTCGTCGAACCGGGCCGGTCGGTCCTTGGCCGAACTGGGAAGGACCGGGGCATGAGGGGCCTTGTACCCTTGGCCCGTATGAGCACTCTTGAGCCCGAGCCCGAGCGCGGGGCAGGTACGGGGACCCTTGTAGAGCCGGTTCCGCAGACGTCGCGCGGCGACGGGGACCACGAGCGGTACGCCCATTACGTCCAGAAGGACAAGATCATGGCGAGTGCCCTGGAGGGCACTCCCGTCGTGGCGCTCTGCGGCAAGGTGTGGGTGCCGGGGCGCGACCCGAAGAAGTACCCGGTCTGCCCGATGTGCAAGGAGATCTTCGAGTCTCTCGGCGACAAGGGTGGCAAGGGCGGTAAGGACGGCAAGGGCGACAAGAAGTAGGAAGCGGCGCTTCCTGCCCGGCCTGTTCGGGTTCTGCCCGTTCTGCTTGCCCGGGCTCTTCCTGCCCGGTTGATTTCTCGGGGACGGCCCCCGCGGTGCGCTTCGGCGTGCGGCGGGGGCCGTTTTCGTATGCCCCGAGGGGCGCCTCCTCGTGCCCCCTCGGTACGGCTTTGCGTGCGGGTCTTGTCCGGAGTGAGGGCGCGCTCTAGTCTCCTGCCTGTTGTGTTGTGCAGTACGAAACGTGCGTTGCGCATGCTGCAACGCGCGCTCATTCGACAGGGGTTCACGTACATGAAGCGCATCGCCCGAACTTCCCTGCCCGCGGCGGCACTTGTCCTCTCCTCGGTACTGGCCGCCTCCGCCTGCGCCCCGCAGACCTCCGGCGGCGGCGCCAAGGAGGACGCGAAGAGCGGCACGCTCCGCGTCTGGCTGTTCCAGGAGGTCGCCAACAAGCCCAAGGAGCAGGTCGTCGAGCGCGCCGTCGCGGCCTTCGAGAAGTCTCACGCGGGCGCGAAGGTCGAGGTGGAGTACATCCCCGTCGACACCCGCGCCCAGCGCATCAAGGCCGCCTTCAACGACCCGAAGAGCGCCCCGGACCTCATCGAGTACGGCAACACCGACACCGCCGGATACGTCAAGGACGGCGGACTCGCCGACGTCAGCGCCGAGTTCGCGGCGTGGGACGAGGCGAAGGACGCCGACCCGACGGCCAGGCAGTCCGTCACCGTCGACGGGAAGGTGTACGGGGCGCCGCTCTTCGTGGGGGTGCGCGCGCTGTACTACCGTACGGACGTACTGAAGGACGCCGGGGTCCAGGTCCCCTCCAGTCAGGCCGAGTTGATCGCCGCGGCGAAGGCGCTGCGCAAGGCGGAGCCGGAGATGTACGGGCTCGCGGTCGGCGGTGCGTACACCTACGGGGCGATGCCGTTCGTGTGGGCCAACGGCGGCGAAATCGCCACCGGCAGCGGCTCCTCGTACAAGTCGGCCATCAACAGTGAGGCCTCCCGCAAGGGCATCACCGCCTACACCTCGCTCTTCGGCGACGACAACTGCCCCGCCGCCAAGTGCGCCGAGATGACGGGCAACGACACCCTCACGGCGTTCGCCGCGGGCAAGGCGGCGATGGTGATCGGCGGCGACTTCAGCCATGCGGCCGTCGAGGCGGGCAAGGTGAAGGGCAAGTACGCGGTGGTGCCGCTGCCCGGCATCGAGAAGGGCTCGGTGGCGCCCGCCTTCGCCGGCGGAAACAACATCGGCGTCCTGAAGAGCAGTTCGCACCGCACGCTCGCCGTCGACCTGATGAAGTCGCTGACGGCGAAGAAGACGCAGGGCGAACTGTTCGACGCGATGGGCTTCCTGCCGACGTACGGGGACGTGCGCGCGGCGGCGGCGAAGAGGCAGCCGTACGTGGCGCCGTTCGTGAAGACGCTCGCCTCCGGCACCAAGTTCGTTCCCGCGTCGCCCGGTTGGGGCAAGATCGACGCCTCGCTCGTACTGCCGACGATGTTCCAGCAGATCGTCAGCGGCAAGAAGGACGTGGCGGCGGCGTCCGACGAGGCGGCGAAGAAGATGGACGCGGCGTTCGGGGCGTCGGCGAAGTGAGTCACGTATCCGGACACGTGCCCGCGCGGGCACGGGGGGTGGCGGCGTGAGCTCCGTACCGCTGAAGACCCGGGAGGCCGCGCCCCGGGCGGAGGGTGCGGCTGCCGCGAAGCCCCCGCGCCGCCGCAGGGGCGTCCCGCCGAGCGCCCGGGGCGGGTGGACGCCCTGGCTCTACCTCGCCCCCGCCCTCGTCGTCCTCGCCGCGCTCCTCCTCTACCCGATCTACCAGCTCGGCCTGATCTCCTTCCTGGAGTACACCCAGGCCCAGGTCAGCGGTGGTGAGCCGACCTCCTTCCGGGGGCTCGGCAACTACACCGACCTCTTCGCCGACGAGCAGTTCTGGCAGGTGCTCGCCGCGACCGTCGGCTTCGCCGCGGCCTGCGTCGTCACCACGCTCGCGGTCGGCTGCGCGCTGGCCGTACTGCTGACGCGCATCCGGGCACTGCCCCGGCTCGCGCTGATGCTCGCGGCGCTCGGGGCGTGGGCGACGCCCGCGGTGACCGGCTCCACGGTCTGGGTGTTCCTCTTCGACCCCGACTTCGGTCCCGTCAACCGGCTGCTCGGGCTCGGCGACTTCTCCTGGACGTACGGCCGCTTCAGCGCCTTCGCGCTCGTACTGCTCGAAGTGGTGTGGTGCTCCTTCCCGTTCGTGATGGTCACGGTGTACGCCGGGATCCGGGCGATCCCGGAGGAGGTGCTGGAGGCGGCGTCGCTGGACGGGGCCTCGCAGTGGCGGATCTGGCGGTCCGTCATGGCGCCCATGCTGCGGCCGATCCTGGTGGTCGTCACCATCCAGTCGATCATCTGGGACTTCAAGGTCTTCACCCAGATCTACGTCATGACGGGCGGCGGCGGCATCGCCGGCCAGAACCTGGTGCTGAACGTGTACGCCTACCAACAGGCCTTCGCCTCCTCGCAGTACAGCCTCGGCTCCGCGATCGGGGTGGTGATGCTGCTGATCCTGCTGGCGGTGACGCTGGTGTACCTGCGGCTGATGCGACGTCAGGGGGAAGAGCTGTGAGTGCTCTTGAGGCAACCGGACGCTCCCGGTCGCGATTTCGGGTACGCCGGCCCTGGCGGCTCGCGGCGGAGGCGTCCGCGCTGCTGATCGCCGTGGCGGTCGCCTTCCCGCTCTACTGGATGGTGCTCTCCGCCTTCAAGCCGGCCGGGGAGATCCAGTCCACGGAGGCCAGGCCCTGGACCCTCTCGCCGTCCCTGGACTCCTTCCGGCGGGTCTTCGAGCAGCAGGACTTCGGGCGGTACTTCCTCAACAGCCTGCTGGTCGCGGGGTCCGTGGTGGTGCTCTCGGCGCTGATCGCGTTCCTGGCGGCGACGGCGGTGACCCGCTTCCGGTTCAAGTTCCGCACCACGCTGCTGATCATGTTCCTGGTGGCGCAGATGGTGCCGGTGGAGGCGCTGAGCATCCCGCTGTTCTTCCTGATGCGGGACTTCGGGCAGCTCAACACGCTGGGCGCGCTGATCCTGCCGCACCTCGCCTTCTCGCTGCCGTTCGCGGTGTGGATGCTGCGGGGGTTCGTGAAGGCGGTGCCGGAGGCGCTGGAGGAGGCCGCCTACATCGACGGGGCTTCACGGTCGCGCTTCCTGTGGCAGATCCTCTTCCCGCTGGTCTTCCCGGGGCTGGTCGCGACGAGCGTCTTCTCGTTCATCTCGACCTGGAACGACTTCCTGTTCGCGAAGACCTTCATCATCAGCGACACCGCGCAGTCGACGCTGCCGATGGCGCTGCTGGTCTTCTTCAAACCCGACGAGAACGACTGGGGCGGGATCATGGCGGCGTCGACGGTGATGACCATCCCGGTGCTGGTCTTCTTCGTACTCGTGCAACGGCGCCTGGTCTCGGGACTGGGCGGAGCGGTCAAGGACTGATGGGAGTGATGGACGTGACGAACGTGATTCCGGCCCCGGTGGCGGTGGAGGGGCCACACTGTGGAGCGGTCTGGCTGGACAAGAGGTCCACGCTGTACGCGGCTCCGGGCACGGAGTCCGTCGCGGAGTGGCTGCGCGGCACCGTGGGCCGCGCACTCGGCCTGCCGCTTGCACCGGGCGTCGCGGACGGTGGCGGGGTGGACGGCACTGGTGCGGACGGCAGCGGTGCGGTACGGCTGGTGCTGGACGACGCCCTCGCGGCGGAGGCGTACCGGCTGAGCGTGATCCAGGGGCAGGGCTTCGAGCTCCGCGGCGGCAGCGCCGCCGGAGTCTTCTGGGCGGCCCAGACCCTCCGTCAACTCCTCGGCCCCGAAGCCTTCCGCAGCGCGCCGGTGGACCCGGCCCAGGAGCGGTGGGGCGTACCGCACCAGGTGATCGACGACGCGCCCCGCTTCGGCTGGCGCGGCCTGATGCTCGACGTGGCCCGGCACTTCATGCCGAAGAACGACGTCCTGCACTACCTCGACCTGCTCGCCGCGCACAAGCTGAACGTCTTCCACTTCCACCTCACCGACGACCAGGGCTGGCGCATCGAGATCAAGCGCCACCCCCGCCTCACCGAGGTCGGCTCCTGGCGGCCCCGCACCAAGTGGGGCCACCGCGCCTCCGACCTGTGGAACGACACCCCGCACGGCGGCTTCTACACCCAGGACGACATCCGCGAGATCGTCGCGTACGCCGCCGCCCGCCACATCACCGTCGTCCCCGAGATCGACATCCCGGGCCACTCCCAGGCCGCCGTCGCCGCCTACCCGGAACTCGGCAACACCGACGTCGTCGACACGACCGCGCTGGGCGTCTGGGACACCTGGGGCGTCAACCCCAACATCCTCGCCCCCGCCGATCACGTACTGCGCTTCTACGAAGGGGTCTTCGAAGAGGTCCTCGACCTCTTCCCGTCCCGCTTCGTGCACATCGGCGGCGACGAGGCCCCCAAGGACCAGTGGCAGAAGTCCCCGGCCGCCCAGGCCCGTATCGAGGAACTCGGCCTGGCGGGCGAGGACGAGCTCCAGTCGTGGTTCGTACGGCACTTCGACAGCTGGCTCGCCGACCGGGGCCGCCGTCTGATCGGCTGGGACGAGATCCTGGAGGGCGGCCTCGCCCCGGGCGCGGCGGTCTCCTCCTGGCGGGGCTACGCGGGCGGCATCGCCGCCGCCAAGGCCGGCCACGACGTCGTCATGTGCCCCGAGCAGCAGGTGTATCTGGACCACCGTCAGCACGGCGGCCCCGACGAGCCGATGCCCATCGGGTACGTCCGCACGCTGGAGGACGTCTACCGCTTCGAGCCCGTACCGCCGGAGCTCACCGAGGACGAGGCCCGGCACGTCCTGGGCACCCAGGCCAACGTCTGGACCGAGGTCATGGAGAACCGGAGCCGCGTCGACTACCAGGTCTTCCCCCGCCTCGCCGCCTTCGCCGAGGTCGCCTGGTCGGCCCTGCCCGCCCCCGCCGCACGGGACTTCGCTGCTTTCGAGTCGCGAATGACCGCCCACTACGGCCGACTCGACGCCCTCGGCGTCGACTACCGCCCGCCGGGCGGGCCGCTGCCGCACCAGCGGCGACCCGGCGTGATCGGACGCCCGATCGAGGGGGCGCCCCCGAACGTGTGAGCCGACCGGGGGGATCCGCACGCCGCCGCCCCGGTCCCGGGA
>NZ_JBSGZD010000350.1:0-7816 GCF_053610825.1 Streptomyces sp. NPDC054863
CCCCAGGCTAAAACCTGGGGGTCGCGGCATCCATTCCGGGCCCGGTGTGGACCGGGTACGGGGAGGGACTAGCTGTTCTCCGGGCGCTCTTCCGGAGCCGGGACCGCGTCGCCGGGCGTCGTGTCCTTGGTCACCGAGGTGATCGCGGCCGTCGCACCGTTCGCGGCACCGTTGGTGAGTGCCAGTTCCTTGGGCGACAGCACCGGCGGCCGGGTCGACGGCGTACGGCGGGAAGAACCGGTCCACGCGGGGCGGGCCGGACGCTTCACGATCGGCTGGAAGATCTCGGCGATCTGCTCCTTGTTCAGCGTCTCCTTCTCCAGGAGGGCCAGAACCAGGTTGTCGAGAACGTCGCGGTTCTCGACCAGGATCTCCCACGCCTCGTTGTGCGCGGTCTCGATGAGCTTCTTGACCTCTTCGTCGACGAGCGCGGCGACCTCTTCCGAGTAGTCGCGCTGGTGCGTCATGTCCCGGCCCAGGAAGGGCTCGGTGTTGTCGCCGCCGAACTTGATCGCGCCGAGGCGCTCGGTCATGCCGTACTGCGTGACCATCGCGCGGGCCGTACTGGTGGCCTTCTCGATGTCGTTCGCAGCGCCTGTCGTCGGGTCGTGGAAGACGAGCTCCTCGGCCGCGCGCCCGCCCAGCATGTACCCCAGCTGGTCGAGCATTTCGTTGCGCGTGGTCGAGTACTTGTCCTCTTCCGGCAGGACCATGGTGTAACCCAGGGCACGGCCGCGCGACAGGATCGTGATCTTGTGGACCGGGTCCGAGTTCGGCAGGGCCGCCGCGACCAGGGCGTGTCCGCCCTCGTGGTACGCGGTGATCTTCTTTTCCTTCTCGGACATGATCCGGGTCCGCTTCTGCGGTCCCGCCACGACTCGGTCGATCGCCTCGTCGAGCATGTGGTTGTCGATCAGCTTCATGTTGCTGCGTGCGGTGAGCAGCGCGGCTTCATTCAGCACATTCGCCAGGTCCGCGCCCGTGAAGCCGGGCGTACGGCGGGCGACTGCACCGAGATCGACGTCCGCGGCGACCGGCTTGCCCTTCTGGTGAACCTTGAGGATCTCCAGACGGCCCTGCATGTCCGGGCGGTCGACCGCGATCTGCCGGTCGAAACGGCCCGGGCGCAGCAGCGCCGGGTCGAGGATGTCCGGGCGGTTCGTGGCGGCGATCAGGATGACGCCGCCCTTCACGTCGAAGCCGTCCATCTCGACGAGCAGCTGGTTGAGCGTCTGCTCCCGCTCGTCGTGACCGCCGCCCATGCCGGCGCCGCGGTGGCGGCCGACGGCGTCGATCTCGTCGACGAAGACGATCGCCGGGGCGTTCGCCTTGGCCTGCTCGAAGAGGTCACGGACACGCGAGGCGCCGACACCCACGAACATCTCGACGAAGTCGGAACCCGAGATGGAGTAGAACGGCACGCCCGCCTCGCCCGCGACAGCACGCGCGAGCAGCGTCTTGCCCGTGCCGGGCGGGCCGTACAGCAGCACGCCCTTGGGGATCTTGGCGCCGACGGCCTGGAACTTGGCCGGCTCCTGGAGGAACTCCTTGATCTCGTGGAGCTCCTCGACGGCCTCGTCGGACCCCGCCACATCGGAGAAGGTCGTCTTCGGGGTGTCCTTGGTGATGAGCTTCGCCTTGGACTTCCCGAACTGCATGACCCGGGAACCGCCGCCCTGCATCTGATTCATCAGGAACAGGAAGACGACGACGATGAGGACGAAGGGCAGCAGGGAGAGCAGGATCCCGACGAAGGCGTTCTGCTTCGTCGGCGAGACGGTGTAACCCTTCTCGATCTTGCCGCTCTCGAACTTCTGGTCGAGCTTCGCGGCGAGCTTGGAGCCCTGGTCCCCGATGTAGCTCGCCTGGATCTTGGAGCTGTCGTCGACCTTCTGGTCGCCCTTCAGCTGCACCTTGATGATCTGTTCGTCACCGGTGGTCAGTTTGACCTGATCGACCTGGTCCTTGTCGATCGCCTGGATGACCTTGCCGGTGTCGACCGTCTTGTAGCCGCCAGACGAGCCGACGACCTGCATCAGCACGACCACGGCGAGGACGGCCAGCACGATCCACATGACCGGCCCACGGAAGTATCGCTTCACGTCCATCCATACGGGGCGAACTGCTGCCCCGTCCCTCCTGCCCGTAGGTAAATGCCGCTGAATAAAAGACTGTTCTTCGGACGGTACCCCAGCATTGTCACCCGCGACCGCAGGGGACGGCTGACAAACCTGCCTTCCCCTGCTTCAACGCCGGGAATTGCGTGGGGGTTCCCCGATATGGACCTGTGTATGGTCCGGGACCGCCAAGTGGCCGTCCGGAGGAGCCGTCAGCCCCCGTAGACGTGGGGCGCGAGGGTCCCGACGAAGGGGAGGTTGCGGTACTTCTCCGCGTAATCCAGGCCATACCCGACGACAAACTCATTCGGAATGTCGAAACCGACCCACTTCACGTCGATCGCCACCTTCGCGGCCTCCGGCTTGCGCAGCAGCGTGCACACATTGAGGGAGGCCGGCTCGCGCGAGCCGAGGTTCGACAGCAGCCACGACAGCGTCAGGCCGGAGTCGATGATGTCCTCGACGATCAGGACGTGCTTGCCCTTGATGTCGGTGTCCAGGTCCTTGAGGATCCGGACCACACCGGAGGACTGGGTGCCCGCGCCGTAGGACGACACCGCCATCCAGTCCATGGTGAGCGGGGTGGACAGCGCACGCGCCAGGTCCGCCATCACCATCACTGCGCCCTTGAGCACCCCGACGATGAGCAGGTCCTTGCCCGCGTACTCCGCGTCGACCTCGGCGGCCAGTTCGGCCAGCTTCGCGTCGATCTCTTCCTTGGTGATGAGCACCGACTTGAGGTCGGTGCCCATGTCGTTCGCGTCCACCCGCATCACTTTCGTAGAACTTTCAGCCCTGCCGAATGACCAGTCTGCCACCCTGCCGCTGAGCCTCCACCCGGCCGGGGAGGTTGATGACCCCCTGCCCACGCCATCCGGTGATCAGGCGGTCCACCTCCTCGATGTGCCGGGCGAAGAGTGATCCGGCGGGCGAACCCACCTCGATGACCGCCCTGCGCAGCACCCTGCGCCGCACGGCGGGCGGCAGGGCGTAGAGCTTGGCGCACTCCAGGCGGCCCGTCTCGTCCCGTACGGAACGGCCGGCCTCGGCGGCCCAGTCGTCGAGGGCGTCGGCGTCGTCGCGCGACAGCTGGGCCGTGCGGGCGAGGGCCTCGACGACGCCCTTGCCGAGCGCCTTCTCCAGAGCGGGCAGCCCCTCCTGGCGGAGCCGGGAGCGGGTGTAGGCGGGGTCGGCGTTGTGCGGGTCGTCCCAGACGGGCAGGGACTGGACCATGCATGCCTTGCGGGCGGTCTGCCGGTCGAGCTGCAGGAAGGGACGGCGGTAGCGCCCGGCCGCCCCCGAGACGGCCGCCATTCCGGACAGCGAGCGGGTGCCGGAGCCGCGGGCGAGGCCGAGGAGGACGGTCTCGGCCTGGTCGTCGCGGGTGTGGCCGAGCAGGATCGCGGCGGCTCCGTGCCGCAGGACGGCGCCGTCCAGGGCCGCGTACCTGGCGTCGCGGGCGGCGGCCTCCGGGCCGCCCGCCCGGCCGACGGTGACCGCGACGGCCTCCGCGGGTGCCAGGCCGAGTGCGGTCATCCGGACGACGACTTCGGCGGCGCGGGTGCCGGAGCCGGCCTGGAGGTTGTGGTCGACGGTGACGCCGCCCGCCCGGACGCCCAGCTTGGGCGCCTCGAAGGCCAGCGCGGAGGCGAGGGCCATGGAGTCGGCGCCGCCCGAGCACGCCACCAGCACGAGCGGGGAGCCCTGATCCGGCCGGTCGTGCCGGTCGGAGCAGCCTGTTCGATCTGTTCGGTTCTGGTCGTTCAATACGTCGTGGAGTACGCGGCGGACCGCCAGGCGTATCGCTGCGACCGCAGGATGGGGACCCATGTCCGGTGCCCTTCGGTGGAGTTGGGGTGCCTCGGGAGGAGGAAACCTCTGTCACTGAGAGTGCGTAGATGGTGACAGAAACGAGCGGTTACCCGAGCATTGCACGCCTACCCAGCGCTTACGGTCCCTCAGATGGGTGATTTAAAGGGCGTTTCCCTTACCGTTCCAGCCGTCGCGCACACCGGCTTCACGCCTCTCCCTTACGGTGCACCCTCGCGACCCAGTCCGCCGGTTTGGCGATCTCCGACTTGGTGGGGAGCGTGTTCGGCGAGGTCCAGATCCGGTTGAACCCGTCCATGCCGACCTCTTCGACGACCGCTCGCACGAACCGCTCGCCGTCCTTGTACTGGCGCAGCTTGGCGTCCATGCCGAGCAACCTGCGCAGGGCCAGGTCGAGGCGGCTCGCGCCCTTGGCCCTGCGCTCCTTGAACTTCTCGCGGATCTCGGCGACGGACGGTACGACCTGGGGGCCGACACCGTCCATCACGTAGTCCGCGTGGCCTTCGAGCAGGGACATCACGGCGGTCAGGCGGCCGAGGATCTCGCGCTGCGCCGGGGTCTGGACCAGCTCGACCAGGCTGCGGCCCCCCTCGTTCTCCTCGCCCTCCGGGCGGCCCCCCGCGAACGCCTGGGCGGCTTCGCGGAAGCGCTCCAGGATCGTCATCGGGTCGACCTCGGTCTCGCCGAGGAAGGACTGGATCTCGCCCTCCAGATGGTCGCGCAGCCAGGGCACCGCGGTGAACTGGGTGCGGTGGGTCTCCTCGTGCAGGCACACCCAGAGGCGGAAGTCGTGCGGGTCCACTTCGAGTTCGCGCTCGACGTGCACGATGTTCGGGGCGACGAGGAGGAGCCTGCCGCCGCCGTTCGCACCCGCGGGGAAGTCCCTGCTCGGCGGGGCGAAGGTCTCGTACTGGCCGAGGACCCGGGAGGACAGGAAGGACAGCAGCATCCCCACCTCCACGCCGGTGACCTTGCCGCCGACCGCGCCGATGACGGCGCCGCCCGGGGTGGAGCCGCGGCGCTCCTGCATCTTGCCGAGGAGCGGCTTGAGCAGCTCGCGGAAGCCCGCGACGTTCGCCTTCACCCAGCCGGCGCGGTCGACGACCAGCACCGGGGTGTCCTGCGGCTGAGTACCTTCGGGGATCATCCGCGTGAACGCGCGGACGTGTTCCTCGGACGCCTTGGCGTGCCTGCGCAGCTCCGCGACGACGGCCCGGGCCTCGTCCCGACTGATGTCGGGACCCGGCCTCACGAGTCGAGTCGCGGTCGCCACCGCGAGCTTCCAGTCGACCATCTCCGCACCACCGATGCTCGTCATGCGTCAACCGTACGTTGTCGGGGGCGTGCGGGGAGGAGGGTCGGGAAGGGTGGGTTGCGGCATGCCTCGCGGGACGGGTGGGAGAGTCCGCACCGGCTCGTCCGCCTCCTCGGCGGCTACCCGGTCAGCGCCGACGCCATCGCGTCCAGTGCCTTCTGCGCCGGGTCAGGCGCCGGGGTGTCGCCCGCCAGGAACGCGAAGGCCAGGAGGCGGCCGTCCTTGGTGACGACCGTTCCGGCCAGGGTGTTGACGCCGGTGAGCGTGCCCGTCTTGGCGCGGACCAGGCCGGTGCCCGCGGCCTTTTCCGCGTAGCGCGTCTGCAGCGTGCCGCTGAAGCCCGCGACCGGTAGCCCGGTGAGGACGGAGCGCAGCTCGGGGTGCGCCGGGTCCGCCGCCCTGGCGAGGAGGGCGGTGAGCAGCCCCGCCGAGACCCGGTCGCCCCGGTCGAGACCGCTGCCGTCGGCGAAGTGCGCACCGGTCAGGAGGCCGTCCGCCGGGAGGTTCAGCTCGACGAGACGGTCGTACACCGCCTTGCCCGCGCCCGCGAAGCTCACCTCCCCGCCCGCCGCCAGCGCCGTCTGCCGCGCGAGTGCCTCGGCGATGTCGTTGTCACTGTGGGTGAGGGTGCGCTCGACGAGGGCGGAGAGGGGGGCGGAGAGCGTCTTGGCGACGGGCTGCGCGTCGGCGGGGGCCTTGCCCGAGGCCGGGTCGCCGGTCACCTGCACGCCCAGCGCGCGCAGTTCCGCAGCGAAGGCGCGGGCCGCGTCGCCCGCCGGGTCGAGGGTGCGGGCGCCGATGCCGCTGCGGGTGCCGTCGGTGCGGCCCTCGTTCACCATCAGAGAGGTGACGCGTGCGAGGTTCTCGTTGCCCTCTCCGATCGGGTGGATCTCGGGGCCGGTGTAGAGGGTCGTGTCGTACGAGAGCGAAACCTTGTCCGCGCCCTTGTCGCGCAGGGCGCGGGCGGTGTCGGCCGCCAGGGTGCGCAGGCCGTCCTTCTCCAGGGTCGGGTCGCCGCCGCCCTTGAGGACGATCCGCTTGCCGTCGGGGGCGGCCAGGACCGTGGTGGCGATGCGGTGGTCGGGGCCGAGGGCGGACAGTGCCGCGACCGTCGTGGCGATCTTCACCGTGGAGGCGGGCGTCATCACGTCCCGCTCCCCGCGCCCGTACAGCTGCTTTCCGGTGGCCGCGTCGACGACCGATGCCGTACGGAGCGTGCCGAGGGCGGCCGTGTCGAGGAGCGGCGCGAGCACCTCTTTGAGGTGGTCGGGCTTCGCGGACGGCGCGGCGGGTGCGCCGAGGGCGCTCAGGACGCCGCGGGCGCTGGGTGCAGGGGCCGGTTCGGCCGGTTCGCGGGCCGGCGCCGCGTGATGTGCGCCACCCGTACGGCCCTGGGAGGCCGCCAGGTCCCGCTCGGCCTTACGCTGACCGGAGTCCCAGGGCCCCGCCACGGCCACGGCACCGGCAGCGAGTGCCAGTCCGGCGACGGCGGAGCCCGCCGTGAGCTGCCAGGTCTTGAGCTTGGGCACTGCGCACCAGCCCCTTTCGCGATCACACGTCTGCGTGAGGGACACTTAATCACTGCGTCTTGCGCGAGCACGGCACCCCGCGGGGCACATCCGGCCCATTAGGCCGGGGCTCCGGGGGTCGGTTTCCTCCGGGGGGACGCACCACCCTTGAAGACTGTGTTGATCATGGAGGAGCCACCCGTGGAGTTCGACGTCACCATCGAGATTCCGAAGGGTTCGCGGAACAAGTACGAGGTGGACCACGAGACCGGTCGGATCCGTCTGGACCGTCGACTCTTCACCTCGACCAGTTACCCCGCGGACTACGGATTCGTCGAGAACACGCTCGGCGAGGACGGTGACCCGCTTGACGCGCTGGTCATCCTGGACGAGCCCACCTTCCCGGGCTGCGTCATCAAGTGCCGCGCCATCGGCATGTTCCGCATGACCGACGAGGCCGGCGGCGACGACAAGCTGCTGTGCGTCCCGGCTTCGGACCCGCGGGTGGAGCACCTGCGCGACATCCACCACGTGTCGGAGTTCGACCGCCTGGAGATCCAGCACTTCTTCGAGGTCTACAAGGACCTGGAGCCGGGCAAGTCGGTCGAGGGCGCGGACTGGGTCGGCCGCACCGAGGCGGAGGCCGAGATCGAGGCCTCGTACAAGCGCCTTGAGGCGCAGGGTGGGGCGCACTGACCGCGCGTAGGCGCTAGCTGGTCCGTGCGGCGGGCGGCACACCCTCTACGAGGGGGTGGCCGCCCGTTTGCATGGGTGCGGTGGAGGCGGACCGGTCCACGCGGCGGGGTGCGTGAATCCGTGAACATACTGGGCAGGCGGAGTTTGACGGACTGGAGTGGCGGGAGCGAGGCGAGTGGTGGCGGAGGCGCAGGGCGACGGCAAGGGCGGCGGCAAGGGCGGTAGCGGGAGCAGCGAGGGAGCCGAGGACCGCAAGCCGCAGTCGGACGAGGCGCGCAGCGCGTTCCCGTCGCCGTCCGACGCGAAGCCCACCGCGGGGTCGGACCCGGAGTCCGGGTCCGACCCTGGAA
>NZ_JBSGZD010000351.1:0-7771 GCF_053610825.1 Streptomyces sp. NPDC054863
GCGCCCGGGTGGTGGCCGACGAGGAAGCGCTGCGGGCCGAGCTGCGTGCGGCGGTCGCCGACCACGTACGCCCGTTGCTGACGGCCGTCCGCCCCCACGCGCGCCGCAGCCCGAGGACCTTGTGGGGCATGGCGGGCGACGACCTGGTCTCCGGGATCTGGTACCTCGGCCGGATGCTCGGCCAGGAGGAGCGGGCCCTCCAGGCCGCGACCGCGCTGCTGCCGACCGCCGTCCCGCCCTTCCCCGGCGGCGCCGACTTCCGCCGGCTGACGACTCCCGACGGCAGCAGGCACCCGACCCGCACCCGTCTCGGCTGCTGCATGTACTACACCCTCGACTCCGCCCAGGCGTGCGCGACGTGCCCCAGGACCTGTGACGCGGAGCGCCTGCGGAGGCTGACGGACGAGGGCTGAGCCACCTGCCCCGGGACACCTGCCCCGACCCACCGGCTCCGGGACACCTGCCCCGGACACCGGATCCGGGACACCTGCCCCGGGACACCGGATCCGGGACACCGGCTTCGACCGCCCCCGGAACGCCGCCGGGCCGGCACCGGCGCGTACGGCTTCTCCGTACAGCTCCGGCACCGGCCCGACTCGCGCGGGCCGACGCCTACTTCGCGGGGTCGACCTTGAAGGTCTTCGCCATCTCGTCGAGGACGAGGTGGGCGCCCTGGAGCGAGACGGAGGTCATCCAGACCGCGTCGTCGACCTCGTGGACCTGCCCCTTCTGCACCGCGCCGAGCCGCTTCCACAGCGGGTTGGCGAGGAACTTCTTCTTGCGCTCCTCACCGCCGGAGAAGGTCGTCATGAAGACGTGGTCGGCGTCCGCCTGCGCGATCTGCTCCTCGCTGATCTCGATGTTGAACTCCTTCGGGTCCTGCTGGTTGGCGGGCCGCGCGAGTCCCATGTCCTTCAGGATGATGCCGCTGAAGGTGGCGGGCAGGTAGATGCGCGTGGGGCCGTCGACGAAGCGGACCACCGAGAAGGTGGCGGGAGACTTGCCGTCCTTGCCCTTGACCTTGGCGTTGATCGCGTCACCGATCTTCTTGGCGCGCGTCTCGTACCCCGCCAGCTGGGCCTTCGCCTTCTCCTCCTCGCCCAGGACCTGGCCGAGGAAGGTGACGTTCTCCTTCCAGATCGGGCCCGTCGTCTTGACGAAGACGGTCTTCGCGATCTGGCTCAGCTGGGGGTAGAGGTCCTCGTGGCGGACGGTCGCCGAGACGATGAGGTCCGGCTTGAGTGCGGCGATCGCCTCCAGGTTCGGGGTGGCCATCGGACCGACGTCCTTGGTGTTCTTCACCGCGTCACCGAGGTACGGGGGGAAGCCCTTCTGGTCGCGGTACGAGCCGATGCCGCCGACCAGCGGGGCGTCCAGCGCGACGACGGCCTCGACCAGGCTGTTGTCCAGCGCCACCACGCGCCGGGGCTTGGCCGTGATCTCGGTCTTGCCCTTGTCGTGCGTGATCGTGCGCGGGAAGGAGGCGTCGGAGGCGGCGGCCGGCTTGTCGGCCGCGGTCTTGTCGGCCGCGTCCTCCTTGGCGCCGCCACAGGCGGCCAGCGAGAGAGCCATGGCCGCCGTGAGGACGGCAGCGGCCATCCGGCCCGGCCGGCGACGCTGAGGGAAAGTGTGCATGGGTTCTCCAGGGACGGCGGCAGCACGAAGGACGGCGGCAGCACTTAGGCAAGGCTTACCTGTGTAAGAGCGCTGTGAGACTAGCGCCTCTTCGTGGCCGAATCCATACGGGGGGTGGCCGACGGGCGGAATTAGGCATGCCTTACTTTGAGCCGCGTGACTGTGAAGCCCGCCACCGGCGGGGCCCTCTCCCCGCCCCGCCCCGCCCCACCGACCCTGCCGCCACGGCCGGTTGCCGCGCGCCTCACGGTCGCCGCCGCGCTGCTCGCCGTGGTCGTCGTCATGGTCTGCGCCTCGCTGGCGATCGGCACCAAGTCCGTGCCGCTCTCCGACGTACTGGCAGCGATCGGCGGCAGCTCCGACGGTGACGCGGTGGTCGTCCGGGAACTGCGCATGCCGCGCACCCTCCTGGGCCTGCTGGTCGGGCTGGCGCTGGGGGCGGCCGGGGCCGTCGCCCAGGACATCACCCGCAATCCGCTCGGCGACCCCGGCCTCATCGGCGTCAGCGCGGGCGGCGCCTTCGCGGTCGCACTGAGCATCGGCGTGCTGGGGCTGACCAGTTCGTACCAGTACATCTGGTTCGCCTTCCTCGGCGGGGCGCTGGCCGGGCTCCTCGCGTACGCGGTCGGCGGCACCGGGTACGGGGGTGCCACCCCGGCCAAACTCGCGCTGGCCGGGGCGGCGGTGAGCGTCCTGCTCGACGCGGGCACCAACACGCTGGTGCTGCTCGACGTCCGCACCCTGGACCAGTACCGCTTCTGGGCGGTCGGCTCGCTGGCGGGCCGCGACGCCTCACTCGCCACGGAGATCCTTCCGTTCGTCGCCGTCGGCCTGCTGCTCGCCCTCGGACTCAGCGGGCGGCTCAACGCGCTGGCCCTCGGCGACGACCTCGCCACCACCCTCGGCACCAAGGTCAGGACCACCCGCGCCCTGGGCGCGGTCGCGGTCATCCTCCTGACCGGGGCGGCGGTCGCCGCCGCCGGACCCGTCACCTTCGTCGGGCTGGTCGTCCCCCATGTCGTACGGGCCTTCACGGGCCCCGACGCCCGCTGGCTGGTGCCCTGTTCGGCCCTGGGCGGGGCGGCTCTGATGCTCGCCGCCGACGTCACGGGCCGGATGGTGGCCCGCCCCGGTGAACTGGAGGCCGGCGTGATCACCGCCCTGCTGGGCGCCCCGTTCCTCGCGCTGCTGGTCAAGCGCGGCAAGCTCAAGGAGCACACCCGATGAGCGGCCTGCTGGGCGGCGTGCGCGGCGGCACGCAAAGCGGCGTACGCAACGGCGTACGCAACGGCCTGCGGGTGGAATTCGGCCCCTTCGGCGCGTCCGTAAGGCCCCGCGTCGCCGTCGCCGTCCTCGCGCTCGCCGCCCTCGGCTTCGTCGGACTGATCGCCTCCGTGTCGCTGGGGACGTACGCGATCCCGGTCCAGGACGTGCTCGGCGCGGTACTGGGCACCGGGGACGGCTCGGCCGACCTGATCGTCCATCAACTGCGCCTGCCCAGGGCGCTGACGGCGCTGCTGGTGGGAGCCGCGTTCGGCCTGGCGGGCGCCGTGTTCCAGGCCGTCACCCGCAACCCGCTGGCCAGCCCCGACCTCATCGGGATCGCGGCGGGCTCCGGCGCCGGCGCGGTCGGCGCCATCCTCATCGGCGGGGTGACCGCGGCCGGGGCCGGTACCTTCGGGGCGGTGCCGCTGGGCGCGCTCGTGGGCGCGCTGCTGACGTCGGCCGTCATCTACCTGCTGGCGTACCGGGACGGCACCATCACCGGCTACCGCTTCGTGCTCGTCGGCATCGCCGCGAACGGCGCGCTCATCGCCCTCACCCGCTGGATGCTCGCCCGCGCCGACATCGACCAGGCGTCCCGCGCCATGGTCTGGCTCACCGGCAGCCTCAACGGCCGCGGCTACGACCACGTCCTGTGGGCCGGACTCGCGCTCGCCGTCCTGGCCCCCCTGGTCCTCGCCCTGGCCCGCCCGTACCAGTTGCTCCAGTACGACGACGACACCGCGCGCAGCCTCGGCATCCCGCTGCGGCACTCCCGGATCACCCTGCTGGTCCTCGCCACCGCCCTCACCGCGCTGGCCACGGCGGCGGCCGGGCCGATCGCCTTCGTCGCGCTCGGCGCCCCGCAGATCGCCCGCCGGCTGACCGGCACCGCCGGCCTCCCGCTGGTCACCAGCGCGCTCACCGGCGCGGTGCTGCTGATCTTCGCCGACCTCGCCGCGCGCGTCGTGCTGGCCCCGGTCGAACTGCCCGTGGGCGTGCTCACCGGCGCCGTGGGCGCCCCGTACCTGCTACTGCTCCTCGCCCGTACCAACCGGGCCGGAAAGGGAGGCTGACATGACCGCCCCACTGGACGCGCCCGTATCCACGACACCGCACGACGCGGCACCGCACGACGCGGCACCGCACGAAGCGACGCCGCACGACCCGGCACCGCAGGGCACCGCCCTGCGCGGCACCGGTCTGCGCGGCACCGGTCTGCGCCTGGCGTACGGCGAGAGGACCGTCGCCGATGACCTCGACCTGGAGATCCCGGCGGGCAAGGTCACCGCCCTGGTCGGCCCCAACGCCTGCGGGAAGTCCACCGCCCTGCGCGCCCTGGCCCGGCTCCTCAAACCGGCAAGCGGCACCGTCCACCTGGACGGCGAGGACATCGCGTCCCTGTCCGCACGCGACTTCGCGCTGCGGCTCGCGCTGCTGCCGCAGACGCCCAGCGCGCCGGACGGCATCACCGTACGGGACCTGGTGGCCCGCGGCCGGACCCCGCACCAGCGCTGGTGGCGGCAGTGGACGTCGTCCGACGAGCAGGCGGTGGACTCCGCCCTGGCGGCGACCGGTTGCGGGGAACTCGCCCGGCGCACCCTCGACGAACTGTCCGGCGGCCAGCGGCAGCGGGTGTGGATCGCGATGGTCCTGGCCCAGGACACCCCGGTCCTGCTCCTGGACGAGCCGACGACCTACCTGGACCTCGCCCACCAGGTCGACGTCCTGGAACTCGTCGCGGAACTGAACCGCGCCGAGGGCCGCACCGTGGTGATGGTCCTGCACGAGCTCAACCTGGCCTGCCGCTACGCCGACCACCTGATCGCCATGCGCGACGGCAACGTCGTGGCAGCGGGACCGCCCTCGGAAATCGTCACCCCGGACCTGGTGCACGAGGTGTTCGCCCTGCGCGCGGCAGTCATCGAGTGCCCGGTCGCGGGCACGCCCCTGGTCATCCCCGAGGGTGGCCGCAGGACATGACCCGGCGGGTCCGAGGAGATCCGGGCCACCCGCTCCACGCAGTACACGCGAAAGCCCCGGGCCAGTGGCCCGGGGCTTTGCTGTCGTCCGGGCAGCCGGAAAAAGTTTCCGGCTCGCGGCAACCCTTTGGGGGGCCGGTGACCACAAGGAGACGGATCCGGCCGTTCCGAGGGCTGGATCCCCCCTTCTCTGGTGAACGGCATGCAAGGAGAGCACTCCCCCCATGAAGAACCCCACGAACGGCGGCCGCCGCGGGCGTCACCGTCGTCGCTGGACCGCGACCGGTCTGCTGCTCGGCGCGCCCGCTCTCGTCGTGCCGTATCTCCTGTTCGTTCAGGAGGACTCGCAGGCCGCGACGGTCGACGGCAATGCGTACTACCGGCTGCTTTCCGTGAGCAGCGGCAAGGCGCTGGACGTCGACGCCTTCTCCACCGCCGACGGCACCCGCATCCAGCAGTGGACCGACCAGAACACCGCCAACCAGCAGTGGAAGCTGCGCCCCACCGGGGACGGCCACTACGAGCTGGTGAACCGCAACAGCGGCAAGGTCCTGGGCATAGCGGGCGGTTCGACCGCCCGGGCAGCCGCCGCCGAGCAGCAGACCGACAGCTCCTCCGCCTCCCAGGAGTGGCGGATCGACGAGGTGGGTGGTTCCGGCGCCGTCACCTTCACCTCCCGCAGGAGCGGCCAGGTCCTGGACGTCCTCGGAGGCTCCAGGGCCGACGGCGGGGCAGTCGTCCAGTATCCCGGCAGCGGCAGCGCCAACCAGCAGTGGAAGCTGGTGAAGACGGACGAGACCCCGGCGGCCGGGGCCGACGGGGCGCAGACGGCCGCGGCCGGACCGTACGCGTGGAAGAACGCCCAGGTGGTGGGCGGTGGTTACGTCACCGGGCTGGTGTTCAACCCGCGGGAGAAGGGCCTGCTGTACGCGCGCACCGACATGGGCGGCGCCTATCGCTGGGACGCCGCGGCCGAGCAGTGGATCCCGCTGACCGACTGGGTCGGCGAGAAGGACTGGAACCTGCTGGGCATCGATTCGATGGCCACCGACCCCGTCGCCCCCGAGCGGCTCTACGTCGCGTCGGGCACCTACACCAACGGCTGGGCGGGCAACGGCGCGATCCTTCGCTCCACGGACCGGGGCCGCACCTTCCAGCGCACCGACCTGCCCTTCAAGCTGGGCGCCAACGAGGACGGCCGCGGGGCGGGCGAACGGCTGGTGATCGACCCCGCCGACCCCGGCACCCTGTTGCTGGGCACCCGTAAGAACGGCCTGTGGCGCAGCACCGACCACGGCGTGACATGGAGTCAGGTCTCCTCGTTCCCCGTCAAGGACGGGGCGAGCAGCGGCGCGGGCATCTCCTTCGTGACGTACGGCCCGGCCGGTAGCAACACCGTCTATGCCGGCGTCGCCGACAAGTCCACCTCCCTGTACCGCTCCACCGACGGCGGCAGCACCTGGAGGGCCGTCTCCGGGCAGCCCACCGGCCAGATGCCGCAGCACGGCGTGCTCTCCGGTGACGGCTCGCTGTACCTGACTTACACCAACGCCGTCGGGCCCAACGGCGTGACCGCGGGCTCGGTGTGGAAGTACACACCGGCCGGCGGAGTGTGGAAGAACATCTCGCCGTCCCAGGGCAGTTACGGGTTCTCCGGTCTGGCGGTCGACCCGCAGAAGCCGTCCACCGTGATGGTGACCACCCTCGGCCGCTGGTGGCCCGAGGACGAGATCTACCGCACCACCGACGGCGGCACGACCTGGAAGGCGCTGGCCGACAAGTCGGTGCGGGACGACTCCGCCGCTCCTTACGTCGGTACGGCCACCGGGCACTGGATGACCGCTCTGGCCATCGATCCCTTCAGCTCCGGGCACGTGCTGTACGGCACCGGCAGCGGCATCTGGCGCAGCAAGGACGCCGACGCCACCGACGGCGGCGCCCACAGCCACTGGACCGTGGGGTCCCGGGGGCTTGAGGAGACCTCGGTGCAGGACGCGGTCGCCCCGCCCGGCGGAGCCACCGTCGTTTCGTCCATGGGTGACCTGGGCGGTTTCCACCACGGCTCCTCCCACTCCCTGGCCAAGGTGCCCGCAGGGCGGCTGAATAACCCGCTGATGATCACCAGCACGGACATCGATTTCGCCCAGCCCGACCCCTCGCTGATGGTCCGCGTCGGCCGTGGCGGCTCGCAGGACGGCGCCTACTCCACCGACGGCGGCAGCAACTGGAGCGGCTTCACGTCGGAGCCGGTGGGCAGCGCCGACAGCGGGCAGGTCGCTCTCTCCGCGGACGGCTCCGCCATCGTCTGGACCGAGGAAGGTCAGGCCCCCTACCGCTCGACCGACAAGGGGGCGAGCTGGTCGAAGGTCAGCGGCCTGGGCACCGGCGCCACGGTCGTCGCCGACCGCTCCTCGGCCGGGACCTTCTACTCGCTGGCCGGCGGCACGCTCCACGCCAGCACCGACGGCGGCGCGACCTTCACCGCCCGCGCCACCCACCTGCCCGCCGGCCGGCTCACGGCCGTCCCCGGCGTCGCCGGTGACCTGTGGATCTCCGGCCAGGGCAAGGGGCTGCTGCACTCCACCGACGGCGGTCGCACCTTCACCACGCTCACCACGGTGGAGTCCGCCTCCGCCCTCGGTTTCGGCAAGGCCGCGCCGGGCGCCTCCTACCAGGCCCTCTACCTGATCGGCACCGTCAAGGAGGTCACCGGAGTCTTCCGCTCCAGCGACAGGGGCGCCACCTGGGTCCGTGTCAACGACGACGCCCACCAGTGGGGCAACCTCAGCGGCACCGGCGTCGTGACCGGCGACCCCGACACCTACGGCCGCGTCTACATCGGCACCAACGGGCGCGGCCTCCAGTACGGCGACCCGTCCTGACCCCGACGT
>NZ_JBSGZD010000352.1:0-7753 GCF_053610825.1 Streptomyces sp. NPDC054863
GAACAACTCCCACAACTCGTCCGGCACCAGCCGCTCAACGATCCCCACCATGACCCACAGAATACCGGCAATGCCAAATGAGATGACTTCTTAGGCCGTGTACCGAAAGTGGATCTTGAGTTGTGGATGATCCAGGTTCATGGGTCGGGGAGATCTGACGGACGAGCAGTGGGTGGTTTTGGAGCCGTTGTTGCCGAAGGGGACGAAGGCAGGGCGGCCTCCCGTCTGGCCTCGACGGCAGCTGATCGACGGCATACGGTTCCGGGTCCGCACCGGTGTTCCGTGGCGGGACGTGCCCGTCGAGTACGGGCCGTGGGGCCGGATCTACGACCTGTTCCGTCGCTGGCAGCGGAAACGGCACCTGGCACCGGATCCTCACCCGCCTCCAGTCCCTGACCGACGCGAAGGGCGCGATCACGTGGGACCTGAGCGTCGACTCCACGGTCTGCCGCGCCCATCAGCATGCAGCCGGGGCCCGCAAGCAGGGCGGCCTGCAAAAGAACCACCGGGCGGCGTCCTTGACGAGCCCCGCGATCACGGGCACGGACGCTCCCGCGGCGGGTTCACCACCAAGCTGCACCCTGGCCGTCGAGCGAGGTCAGAAGCCCATGTCGACCGTGGTCACGGCAGGACAGCGCGGCGACTCGCCGCAGTTCGAATCCGTACTGGAGAAGATCCGCGTGCCCCGCACCGGACCGGGCCGGCCACGCATCCGCCCCGGCCGCGTGCGGGCCGACAAGGCGCACGCCTCCCGTAAGAACCGCGCCTACCTGCGCCGCCGGGGAATCCGCTGCACCATCCCGGACAAGGCCGGCCAGGCCCGCAACCGCAAGAAGCCCGGTTCCCGCGGCGGCCGTCCGCCGAAGTTCGACCCGGAGGATGACAAGGCCCGCCACGCGGTCGAGTGCGGCATCAACCGCCGCAAAAGGCACCGCGCCGTGGCCACAAGGCATGACAAGCTCGCGGTCCGCTACGAAGCTACCGAGCTGGTCGCGGCCATCAACGAGTGGCTGTGACCAGCACCTTCCCAGGTCGCGCGGGGACGGTGTCAGCGGTGTCCCAGCACGTTGACCACTCGGCCGCTGGGATCGCGGACGAAGAACCGCCGCACGCCCCACTCCTCGTCCTGCAAGGGATGAACGATCTCCGCGCCGCTGTCCCGCACGACCGCATAGGCCGCGTCCACGTCGTCCACTTCGACGCTCATGTCGGGGGTGACCGGGGCGGTCTTGTCGCTGGTCATCACGCTGACCTGCGCCGCTGGGGCGGACGGAGAGGCGAGCGTCATGATCCAACCATGGTTCATGACCTCCTCGAAGCCCAACAGCCCATAGAACTCCCGGCTCTCCAGTACAGCCTCTGACTGGATGTTGGGCACGACACGACGAACGGCCATCGACGACTCCAAACGAGAATCCTGACTCCGAGACTCTCCAGGAGTACTACGGCACGTCCGCCACCGCACGCACTTTCGCCACACGGCCCAGTACGTTCTCATCGCGGTCGCGGAGCATCCGCATGATGGTGGCCGCTGACGGGTGCCGGCCTTTCTTCTTCCCGGTGGAGATGACGAGCCGCTCGGTGATCTCCCCCAGGCTCGCCGCAGCGTAAGATCCCTGGCCGCCCGATTCCGGGCCGCCATGTACGCAGCGTCTGCTGCCGCCCCGAGCGTCTCGCCTGAGTTGTCCGGCAGGGCGCTGAGGCTGTTCAGCGCTACGGCAGTGTGCGGCGCCGGCAGCTGCCAGGCCGACCACGGCGGCGGGTCCTTGGAGGTCGCCGGTCTCCCCGGCGGCTTCTGCTGCGGCCTTCAGCGGGCGGGCGGCCAGTTCCGTAAAGCCAGCAGGTCCCAGTCAGGTACCGGGCGACTGATGTCGCGTGCCAGCGGGCGCAGCCGCGCGGCCGGCCCCGCCGCGGAGTGCCAAGTCAACTCGACACTTCCTCCCGTCGCCGGTCATCGCCGGCCGTGGCGGGGATGGCGTTGTCGATGAGGTCGGCGGCGCCGGCTTCGCGGGCGGTGTCGGCGAGCCGCGCGGCGACGGCTTTCTTGTAGTCGCGTGCGTACTGGGATGCGGGGTGCTGGGGGTCGTGGAGTTCGACGGCGGCGGCGATGTAGGGGCACAGCTGCTGACTGACGCCGGCCCGCTGCTGGCCTCCGCGCACGCGGCCCGCCGCCGGGTGACCGTGGCCGCGCGGGGCAGCCAGCGGCTGATGGTCGGCTTCCGAGCAGGCATCGCGGTCGCTCCGGCGGTACAACTGTTCGCCACCCGGCACCCGGACGTTCTGGTGGACGTGCAACGGATCGAATGGGACGACCAGGCCCCGATGCTGCTCGACGGCCGCATCGACGTCGGCTATGTGCGGCTGCCCATGGACGAGGCCGGCCTGCGCGTCGCCCCGCTCTACACCGAGCCACGGGTGGCGGTGCTGCCCACCGGGCACCGATTGGCCGGCAAGGAGGAAGTCACCGAGGCCGACCTGGCCGGCGAGCCGCTGGTCTGGCATGCCGACCCGAGCACGCAGCCCACCAGGCGCCCGCACCCCAACGCCGGGTACCTGGCGCGCGGGGTGGACGAAACGCTTGAGCATGTCGCGGCCGGCCGGGGCATCTCATTCCTGGCCCGCTCGGCGACCGTTTTCTACTCACATCCGGACGTCATCTATGTGCCCGTACCGGATCTGGCGCCCGACCAGGTGTGCCTCGCAGTGCCGGCATCGCGCATCTCGCCAATGGTCGACGACTTCTTCACCGCGGCTCAGGCGGCGGCGGAGATCACGGCAGAATGTGGGAACTATGAAATGTGGCAGCGTGGGGGCTACGCCGCTGCAAAGCACGGTTGAGCAGTTGGACTGACAACAGCAGCGACCAACAAAGGGCGCGCTCAGCGCAGGCGAGGCTGGGCTTGATCCGCTTTGACGGACATTCGAGGTCAGGGGTTCAGCCCCGAGAGGATGTCCATCATGGAGAGCATGGGGAAGAAGAAGCCTCGCCGCCCTCGCCGTTCGTTCACGCCGGAGTTCCAGGCCGAGTTCGTCCGGCTCTGCCGACGGGGTGACCGCTCGGTCGGACAGGTCGCTAGGGTCTGTCCGGCGGATCAGGCCGCACCGGAGTGACCTCCTCGTTCTCGCTGCGGCGGAGCGGGGTCTGGTGCGTGCAGCTGCAAGGCGGAGGATTGAGGCGACGCGGAGCGTCGTCGATTGACGACAACGCCGAGGGGGTCCCCCCTGGTCCTTAAGACCTTGGGGGCGTGGGTGCCAGGGCACGCGACCGGGGCAAGATCCGCCGGACAGACCCTAAGGACTTCGAGCTCATCCGAGACCGCGGTGCGGGACTGGGTGAAGCAGGCTGAGGTCGACGCGGGCGAGCGCAACGGGCCGACCAGCAGCGAGCGCGAGGAACTGGCCGCGTTGCGGCGGGAGAACCGCCGGCTGCGCGAGGATGTCGACGTCCTCAAGCGGGCTGCAGCTTTCTTCGCGAAGGAGACCCGGTGACGGTGCACCCGTTCATCGAGGCGGAGAAGCAGGCAGGTCACAGCGTCAAACGGGCGTGTGAGTTGATGAAGGTCTCCCGGACCGCCTTCTATGCCCGTCGCTCCGGCCTGCCCGGCCCCCGTGCGGTGCGGGACGCCGAGCCGACCGAGCAGATCACCGAGGTCCATGCGCAATCACGCGGAACCTACGGGGCCCCGCGCGTGCATGCCGTGCTCAAGCGCGAGGGTGCCGGGTGTGGCCGCCGTCGCGTCGCACGGCTGATGCAGGCCGCCGGGCTGCAGGGCCGACACCGCCGCCGGCGGCATGTGACCACGATCTCCGATCCCCGGGCGGCTCTCCGTCCTGACCTCATCGTCCGGGACTTCCGGCCCGGTACCATCTCCAGCCCCAGCCGGTCGGCCACTTCCCCCGCCGAGATCCCCTCCGTCCTGGCCGCACCGGACTCCACCAGCTCGACGATCCGCCGGTAGTCCACCGCGAGCGCATCCACGGACTTCCCCGGATGCCAGCGCGGCACGGCCGACCCCGCGACGGGCGTCTTCACCATGCCCGCCGGCACCGTGTCCTCCGTCTCAACCCGGTCCTCGACCGGTGCATCCGCCGTCCCGGCCGGAGCAGCCAGGGCCTCGACAAACTCCGTCCGGGCGATCACGCGACGCGCCAACACCACTTCTGAATCGGCGAGTTCACCAAGAACCCGTTCCGCCTCCGCCCGAACCTCCTCGGCCCGCACCCGGGCAGCCGCCTCCCGCTCCTCCAGCAACGCCGTCACCGACGTCACCGGGCACCTCCGCATCGCCGAGCCTGGACCGAATTTCCGAACCCTGCACCGACGACGTCGAACCATGCCTGACCAGCGGAAACTCAGCGATCACATTCGGTACGGCAACGGCTTCTCAGCCCACCGAGGGCCTGGTGAAGGTCCTCCCACGCGGTCGCAAGCAGACTCGCATCCGTAGCCCCTTCCGCAACGAGCAGGCTTCCCACCTTCCCGTCGCCACGCAGAACCATGGCCCCCGCGTCCCAGTACGACGCATACCGCACAAGCTCCGCGAGAAGAGGGGCGGCCAGCGCGTGGCGAACCTCCTCGTCATTGCGGCTTTCCTCAGTGGTTGCCGTACGACACAAGGGCCGAAGGCAGTCGATCTGCGCGGTCCCCCGAAGGGAACCGCAGCGAAGGTGCCCGTTCTTCTGCGGATGTTCGAAACCGTAGGGAGGATCCACTTGAGCAGGCGCGTCACATCCGCTTGAGGCCCAGCAATTGGAGCCCGGCGAAGCATCCGACCGTCAGGGCCTGGAGCACGATCCAGACTGTGCCGACGCCCGTCGGGGTGAGCGTGCCGGCGAGCGCCACCGTCAGGCTGAGGGCGACCCAGAGCAGGTTCGCCGCGGCGATCGTGGTCAGGGCCGGGCGGCTGATCTGCTTACGGGTTCCCGCCGCCAGTACGCCCAGTGCGAAGAGCAGGAGGAACGCGCCGACCGGGTACTGGACCGCCGTCGCGATGCCGAACCAGGAGTCAAGGACCGTGGCCAGGCCCAGGTAGGCGAGGGCGTTGAGGCCGGTGACCACCGCGTCCAGCTTGAGGGCCAGGCGGGCGAGGCCGTCGGTCCCGGTGGTCCTCGCGGGGGTGGCCCTACCGTCGAACTGGGCAGTAGTCACAGTCGTATTCCTCTCGTACGCAAGGGAGTTGTCCAGTCACGGATGCGCCTCGTTCAGCGGGCCGCGACTGCTCCTGAACGGTAGGCAGCGCCGGGAGGAGGCTCAATTACCTCCGAGGTAACCCGCCGTGCCCGTACCGCGGAGAGCTCTCGGGTCACGAGCACCGCCGACGACACGACGGCGGAGACCCCGAGCCAAACGAAGAGGGCGGGCCAGACGTACGCGACCATGACCAGGTCCGCGCCCCCTTCGGTGAGCAGGCCCGCCAGCGCTCCCAAGGCGCCCCCGTGAACCGCCGAGTCTCACCAAGACTCGGTATGTTCCCGAATATCCCTGGCGACGCGATTATTTGGGTCCCGCACACTGGCCCGATGGCCACACCGGTACGTACGAACACGTGGTCGTCGCCGACAGCGTGCGCTCTACCCGCAGGGCCTGCACCGGTCCCTTTGCGCGCCGGGACGGTGCGCCAGAACGTCAGCATCTGCAGCAGCACCCATGCCTATCGGCATTGTTGAAGCGGGGAAGGGACAGGAATGGCTCAAGATGGCGGCGGCCCCCAGCTCTTGTAGACCGCATCACCCCAGTCTTCTTCGTAGGCTCTGCGGATGTGCAACAGGTCGAGGGTGACCCCGGCACGGGCGTCCCGGAATGCCTGGCCAGCGCGGTCGTACGCTTCCTGCCAGGTGGGTGCCCGTTCGTAGGTGTGTCGTGGATGCCTGTTCCCGCCTTCGGTCACCACCCACGTGCAGCGGGCCACCCAGCCGCGCAGGGACTCATCGGCTTCCAGCTCCTCCTGCGAGATCCACGTCCCGGCCCTCTCGCACCAGTACAGGGTCGCACCGCGAACAGTGTCGTCTGCGGGGTCGAGGTCGATGATCGCCAGCCTGGCAGCGTCGCTCAGCCGGCCGGGGAGAACGAGAGTCGTCGGGGCAGGAGCATCCGGGACAGCAGACTCAAGCTCCGCTCCCGCCCCGGCGTTCCAGGAGGGGCGCCTGAGCCGGATGCGTCCGAGTGCCTGAGCTGTCGACTCCCCGAGGTGCTCACCGAGCTTCTTCGCCCACTCTTCAAGAAACGGACCGAGCGCCTTGACCGCCAGAAACCCGGCCAGGACCGTCCCCGCGTCCCCCAGACTGATCTGGAGCGGGGGGAAGCCGCCGTCTCCCTCTCTCCTCGGAAGCACAGCCGCAAGGCGCCTGCGGGCTTCCTCCACCAGCTGCTCCGGTGCGTCACCGAGCTCGATCAGCGCCGACAGCGCAGTTGAATAGGCTTCCCTAGCAAAGTCGAGCAGCTTGTCCCGCCCGTCCGAGTAGGACTCCTCTCCCCGTGCCGGCCGTCTGATCGGCCCGAGACCTGCGGCCTCCTCCCACTCCGCGCCGCGCGCCGTCAGTACCTCGAATCGGGACAAGAGGATTTCTCGGCTGCCCGCGCCATCAACCTCCTGGACGAACTTCCCCACTTCCCGCTTAAACTCCCAAGCCTCATCCTTGCGGTCCTCCTCGTAGAGGGCCTGCGCGACTAACGACAACGTCAGGGCCTCCGCACTGGTGTCGTTCTGCGCGCGGGCGTCCGTAAGCCGGTCCCAGGCGACGTCGAGGCCGAATGGTGATTTGCTTTCACTCATGCGGCTTACTCTGCCGCGACATGAGCAAGGATGTTGGGGAAGTTCGCCTTTGGCGTGCATCGCGGCCACATCCAAGAAGGCCGGGCTGTCTACCGGACGGCCGGACCGGTGCACAACACCATCAGCTCTTCCGCCCATCCGCCGGGGACGGCTTTCGATGTCGTCCCTTACCGGGGGCAGGGCGGTCCCACTCGGCGGGCTTCTCCTTGGCCGGCGGCGGGTACAACAACGCCTGTGCTGCAGCCAAGTTGTCGACCACCCTGAGGTTCACCCACTCTGTGCCGTTCCACTCCTCGACGAGCCGTGGCGCATCCGGCTGGACGTGCGATCCGCGGTGCGGGCCCGGATGTTCTTCAAGCTGCACGTCTGTCGCGGCCGCAAGGGCGAGCCGAAGCCATTCACCTGGCAGGACTACCGCGACTTCATGCAGATGGTGCACCTGCAACTGGGCACCCCGGTGGTGTGGGTCCGGGACAACCTCTCCGTCCACCTGCAGCAGGAGATCTTCGACTTCGCCGAGGAGCACAGGGACTGGCTGGTCATCTTCCATCTGCCGCCGTACGCACCGGAGATCAACCCGCAGGAGGGGATCTGGAGCCTGCTCAAACGGGCCCTGGCCGACTTCGCCGCTGCGGACCTGGCACACCTGACCCGCGTGATCAAGAAGATCCAGTACCGGCCGCATTTGATCGACGGCTGCCTGCCCACCACCGGCCTGGACCTTGTCGGCCTGAACGATCAGCCGGGCATCGCGGATTCAACCTGAGTAACCGGTACGTATTCGAACCCTGCGGCATGCCCCGCAGGCCGTCTACCTCCAGCTCAGCTCAGCGGCCTCCAGAGCAACAGCTCCGGCCGGTTCTCGTATTCGCGGCGGGCCTCGCGCTGGGCGGAGGCCGCCGGTGCGCGCGTCAGCGCACGAACTTCGCGCTTCCGAAACGGGTGGCACGAGGGCCAGGTGCAACGGAGCCCCGTCGGTT
>NZ_JBSGZD010000353.1:0-7743 GCF_053610825.1 Streptomyces sp. NPDC054863
CACCGGGACCGGCCCCCTCCCTCACTTGGCGTCAATTTCCCTGCCCCACAGGGGAGTTCAGTCCTCGTGGCCGAGCTGGAGATCGCGTTCGGTGCGACCGCCGCCCGCCACCTGGAGGACGGTGGCCACGGGCGGATACCCGGCCGCGATCACCGTGTACTCGCCCGACGAGAGGTCGACGAAGCGGAACGTGCCGTCCGAGCCGGTGGTGAGGGTGTCCACCACGTTGCCCGCCGCGTCGAGCAGCGTCACCCGGGCGTCCTCGACGGGCCGCCCGCCGCCCGCCCGCACGGTGCCGCGCAGCATGGCGCCGCCCGCCAGCTCGATGTCCTGCCGGGTCTCCCGCGACGCCTGCACGCTGACCGGCAGCGCAGCGGGCCGGAAGGCGGGTGCGCTCGCGGCGAGGGTGTACTCCCCCGCGATCAACTCCGTGATGACATAGCCCCCTTCGCGTCCGCTGCGCGTCGAGGCGACGACCTCGCCGCGCACGTCGGTGAGCGTGACGGCCGCGTCCCGGACCGGTGTGCCGTCCGCGGTGACGACGGATCCGGCGAGCCGGCCCGCGCCGCCGAGCACCACGTCCAGCTCAACCGGCCGCTCCCCCACGGTGACCGTGACGGCCTGCGGCTGGTGCCCGCCCGCCGCCGCGATCAGTACGTACGATCCGGGGCCGCGCACACTCAGCGCGTACCGCCCGTCGAAGCCGCTGGCACCCCGCCCGACCTGCTGGCCGCCCACGTCGATGAGGGTGAGCGCGGCGCGCGGCACCGTGGAGCCGTCGTGGTGCTGGACGGTGCCGCAGACCGGGACTCCGCCCGACTGCTGTGCGGGGAGCGGGAGAGGAGGGGCGGGGCGGGGGTGGCTCACGGGCTCGGCCGGTGCTGCGGAGGCGGGGGCGGCGGGGGCGTTGTGCGCGGACACCAGTGGTTTCTCCTTGAGGAAGCAGGCGATGAGCAGGCCGAGCACGAGCACCGGCACGAGGTAGAGGAAGATGCGCGGCATGGCCACGGCGTACGCCTCGATGTAGGCGTCGCGCAGCAACGGCGGCATCGCGTGCACCAGTTGCGGGGTGATGGACGACGGGTCGGGCAGGCCGACGCCGGTCGGCAGGGAGTCGGCGAGCGCGTCGACGAGGCGGCCCGCGAACAGCGTGCCGAAGATCGCGGCGCCGATGGAGCCGCCCATCTGGCGGAAGTAGGTGTTGGCGCTGGTGGCGGTGCCGAGGTCGCCCGGCGGCACGGAGTTCTGCACGGCGAGCACGAGCACCGGCATGATCAGCCCGATCCCGGTGCCGAGCAGGGCCATCCACAGGCTGTACTGCAGCTGCGAGGTGTCCGTCTCCAGCCGCGAGAGCAGCCACATCCCGGCGGCGGACAGCGCACTGCCGACGATCGGGTAGATCCGGTAGTGGCCGGTCTTGCTGATCAGCTGCCCGGAGACGATCGAGGCGATGACGACCCCTCCCATCATCGGCAGCATCAGCAGCCCTGACTCGGTGGCGGTGGCCCCGTCGACCATCTGCAGGAAGGTCGGGAGGTAGCTGGCGGCGCCGAAGAGCGCGATGCCGACGACGGCGCCGACGAGCCCGGTGATGTTGAAGATCGAGTCGCGGAACAGCCGCAGCGGAATGATCGGTTCGACCGCGTAGTACTCGACGACGACGAACAGCAGGGACGTTCCGGCGGCTCCGGCGGCGAGTCCCAGGATCACCCGCGAGTCCCACTCGTACTCCGTACCGCCCCAACTGGTCAGCAGTACGAGGCAGGTGGACGCGGCGGCGAGCAGGATCGCGCCCATGATATCCAGGCGGGGGCGCGCGGTGGGCTTCGGCAGCTTCAGTACGACGGCGACGACGGCGAGCGTGACCAGGCCGAACGGCACGTTGATGTAGAAGCACCAGCGCCAGGAGGCGTGGTCGGTGAAGAACCCGCCGAGCAGCGGCCCGGCCACGGACGCGAGGCCGAAGGCCGCCCCGACGAGCCCCATGAACCGGCCGCGCTGCCGGGGCGGCACGATGTCCGCGATGATCGCCTGCACGCCGATCATCAGTCCGCCCGCACCGGCGCCCTGGAGAGCCCGGAAGGCGATCAGCTGGTCCATCGTCCTGGACCAGCCGGCCAGTGCCGAGCCGATGATGAAGACGACGATGGCGAAGAGGAAGACGCCCTTGCGGCCGAAGAGGTCGCCGAGCTTTCCGTAGACCGGCAGCCCGATGGTCGAGGTCAGCAGGTAGGCCGTGATCGCCCAGGACATCCGGTCCAGGCCCTGGAGATCGCCGACGATCTTCGGCAGGGCGGTGGCGACGATCATCTGCTCCAGCGCCGCGAGCAGCAGCGCGAGCATCAGACCGCAGAAGACGAGCCGGATCCGACGGGGCGAGCCGTACGCCCCCGGGGGAAGCTCCCCGGCCCCCCGGCCGGCTTCGTGCGGGGCCGGCTCCGGCCCGGACCCCTCTGTCCCGGTGCGGCCCGGGACCGGACGCGTCGCGTCCCGCCCGTCCTTCACCAGAGTGATGCCACCCACGTGATCGCTCCCCTCGTCGCGCCCGACGTCACGCCTGCGCCGCCCATTTGTCGCATTCGGCGACAAGGCGGAGCAAGCGCGACGATTGACGCGCGGGGCGTACGCGGGCGGACTTCGGGCCGGTGGGAGCCCCTACGGCGTGCAACCGACCGACACGGAAGACCACTCGAACCGGTGAGTCCCGGATCTTCCCGTAACGCCCTCTGCCACGCGGGGAGTTGCCCGCTCCCGCCTACATCTCCCGCTACTTCTCCACCTCGGCGGCGAGCTTGGCGAGCAGCTCGTCGTAGATCCGGCCGAGCCCCTTGGGCGCGAAGGTCCTCTCGAAGAATCCGCCGATGCCGGTGGCACCGGTCCACACGGACGTGACGACGGCCTTGGCGGAACCCTCGCCGGCCGGGGTGACCGTCCAGGTGGTCACCATGGACGAGTTGCGGTCCTTCTCGACGAGCTGCCCGTCGGTCGGCTCGGTGACCTCCAGCAGGCAGTCGCGCACCCGCTTGCTGGTGGCCTGGAGTTTCCAGTGGACGAGGGTGCCCTCGCCGTCACCGCCCTCGCGCACTTCGTACTCGCTGAAGTGCTCGGGCAGGAGCTTCGCGCGCGCGCCGCTGTAGTCGGCCAGCGTGTCGAACACCGTCTCCGCATCCGCCGCGATGATCCGCTCCGTCGTGGCCTCTACCTGCGCCATGCCTCTTCCTCCAGCAGTCGGTTTTCCGGGTGGGCCCGCTCACCCAACCACCTCGGGAGCAGCCGCCAAAATCGGGGCTGCGACACACAAGGGAACGCTTGTTCCATTGTCGGTACGGCACCACTCACGCCGCCGAAATCCAGCTGCGCCCGCCGCACCGCTGCGCGAAGATGCCGCATGGCCTCCACCCCCGGCATCCGCCTCCGCCCCATGACCCTCACCGACTGCGAGGCCGTCGCCGCCTGCCGCGTCCTCGGCTGGCAGCACGCCTACGCCGGGCTGGTCCCGCAGTCCTACCTGGACTCGATGAACATCCCCGACGACACCGTGCTCCGCCGCGAGCACTTCATCGCCGCCGGCCCCGACGTGGTCAACCTCGTCGCCGAACGCGCGGGCCGAGTCGTCGGCTGGGCCTGCTGCGGCCCGTACCGCGAGACCGAAGGTGCCGAGCCGCACAGCGGCCCCGGCCGCCCGGCCGCCGAGCTCTACACCCTCTACGTCCTCCCGGACCACTTCTCCACCGGCGCCGGCCGCGCCCTGATGACCGGGAGCACCGACCGCGCCCGCGCGGCCGGATTCGGCTCGATGAGCCTCTGGGTGCTCAAGGACAACGCCCGCGCCCGCCGCTTCTACGAGAAGGCCGGCTTCCGCGCCGACGGCACCGAAGAGCCCTTCGAGCTGGCGGGCACCACCCTCCGCGAGGTGCGCTGCACCGGCCCTCTTTGAGGTGCGCCGCCCGAGCCCACTTCAGAGGTGCGCCACCCAGGAGCCCTCTTCGCGGTGCGCCGCCCGAGACCCCTCTTCGAGGTGCGCTACCCGAGCCTGCTCAGCGCCGCCGCTGCCGCTGCGCTCAGCCTCGGGTGGTCCAGTGCCGCGTCGAGCACCTCCGTGGCCCGGACGTCACGCAGCCGCCCCAGTCCTTCCACGCAGGCGAGCGCCACCCGCCAGTGCGGCTCCCCGGGTACGAGCAGCCCGCGCAGGGTGGTGATCAGCGCCGGTACGGACTCGGGCGCACGCAGTTCGGTCAGCAGGCGCACCGGCTGCAGGGCGTACGCGGTGCGCATCGTGTTCGTGGCGAGGGCGGCGGCGGCCCGCGCCGTGCGCGGATCGCCGAGCCTGGCGAGCGCGTGGGCGGCGGAGACGCACCGCTCCGGGTCCCGGTGGTTGAGCAGCAGGACGAGCGCCTCGAAGGCCCGCCGGTCACCGGTGCAGCCGAGCCGGAAGGCGGCGATCTCCCGCGCCCAGAGCGGTTGTTGGGGTTCGGTGAGGACCCGGGCGAGTATCTCGTGGTCCCCTGTCGCGACCAGTCGCTCGTACGAAGCCGACTCCCCGGCCTCTTCGCCCAGCCTGTCGATCAGGGACCGCAGTTCCTCGTCCATCCGGCCAGCGTAGCCAGCGCGGCGACGCCCCGGGCGGCGCAGATCACATTCGGTGGGAGCGACCGGGGGCTGGCGCGCTCGTTACTCGCCGGTTAGTCTCAAGTGAGCGGGTCGCCCCCACCACAGGGCCCAACCCCCGCTGAAAGATCGACTCTTGGCGGCCTGGTGACGCAGCCGCCACGGAGTGTTCAGTCGGTTCGGCGTTTTTCGTACGGCAGGCCCGGGACAGGGCCGCCGGCTCCCCAGCACGACGCTCACGTCCGCACGCCCGCCGTGCGTCGACGTCCGTCTCCTCAGCGCGCACCTCGGCGCGCGGACGCTCTCAGCAGACGCCTCCCTTCAGTCGTCACTCATTCTCTGGAGTCCCGTGATGGACACCCCTGTCTCCACCACCCCTCTCTCCTCGCTCGCCACCGTCGCCGTCGTCGGCCTCGGCACCATGGGCACCGGCATCGCCGAGGTCCTGGCCCGCGCGGGCCGCACGGTGATCGGCATCGACATCAGCAGCACCGCGGTCCACCAGGCGGTCGCCGCCCTCGAAGCGTCCACCGCCCGTGCCGTGCGCAAGGAGCGGATCACCGCGGTCGAGCGTGCCGAGATGCTGGCCAGGTTCCGCACCTCGGTGGAGCTGTCGGCCGCCGCGGACGCGGACCTCGTCATCGAGGTCGTCCCCGAGTCGTACGAGATCAAGCACCAGGTCTTCCGCGAACTGGACGCCGTCGTCCGCCCGGACACGATCCTCGCCACCGGCACCAACGCCCTCTCGGTGACCCGGCTGGCCGCCGACTCGGCCCGCCCCGAGCGGGTCCTGGGCCTGCACTTCTTCAACCCGGCTCCGGCGATGAAGCTGGTGGAGGTCGTCTCCTCCGTCCTCACCGCCCCGACCGCCGTCGCGGCCGTCACCGACCTCGCGCACGACCTCGGCAAGGAGCCGGTCGCGGTCGGCGACCGCCCCGGCTTCGTCGCCGACGGGCTGCTGTTCGGCTACCTCAACCAGGCCGCGGCGATGTACGAGGCCAAGTACGCCTCCCGCGAGGACATCGACGCCTCGATGCGCCTGGGCTGCGGGCTCCCGATGGGCCCGCTCGCCCTGCTGGACCTGATCGGCATCGACACCGCGCGCACCGTCCTGGAGGCGATGTACTCGGAGTCGCACGACCGGCTGCACGCCCCCGCCCCGATCCTCAAGCAGCTCAGCGAGGCCGGATTGACCGGCCGGAAGGCGGGCCGCGGTTTCTACACGTACGAGGCGGCCGGCAGCGACGCCGTCGTCCACGACGCACTGACGCCTGCTGAGGCGGCGCCGCTCACCACCGGCCGTCAGATCCGGACGGTCGGCGTCGCGGGCTCCGGAACGATGGCCTCCGGCATCGCGGAGGTCTTCGCCAAGGCCGGATACGCCGTGGTCCTCGCGGCCCGCGGCGTCGAGAAGGCGGAAGTCGCCAAGTCCCGTATCAACAAGTCCCTTTCGCGCTCTGTCGACAAGGGCCGGATGACCGCGGAGGCCCGCGAGGAAACCCTCGCGCGGATCACCCCGGCGGGCTCGCTCGACGCCTTCGCCGACGTGGACCTGGCGCTGGAGGCGGTCGCCGAGGACCTGGAGGTCAAGCAGCAGCTCTTCGCCACGTTCGACAAGGTCTGCAAGCAGGGCGCGATCCTCGCCACCACCACCTCCTCGCTCCCCGTCGTCGCCTGCGCCCGCGCCACCTCGCGCCCGCAGGACGTCATCGGGATGCACTTCTTCAACCCGGCCCCGGCGATGAAGCTGGTGGAGATCGTCCGTACGGTCCTCACCTCGGACGACGTGCACGCCACCGTCCGCGACCTCACCACCAGGATCCGCAAGCACCCGGTGGACTGCGGCGACCGGGCGGGCTTCATCGTGAACGCCCTCCTCTTCCCGTACCTCAACAACGCGATCAAGATGGTCCAGGAGCACTACGCGTCCCTGGACGACATCGACGCCGCGATGAAGCTCGGCGGCGGCTACCCGATGGGCCCCTTCGAGCTCCTCGACGTGGTCGGCCTCGACGTCTCGCTCGCCATCGAGCAGGTCCTGCACCGCGAGTTCCGCGACCCGGGTCTGGCTCCGGCTCCCCTCCTTGAGCACCTGGTCGCGGCGGGCTGCCTGGGCCGCAAGACGGGCCGGGGCTTCCGGGAGTATGCGCGACGGTAGGCAGGCGGGTGCCCCTGGCTGGGGCGGGCTGCTGGAAGGCGCGGGCGGCCCGCCCCCTCAGGCGCGCTCCCCTGCGCGGATGGGTTACGTTCAGGGCATGCCCCAGGCCCCCAGGACTCCTCGTACGACCTCTGCGCCCGACGCGCCCGAAAGCGCCGCGGGTTCGCGCGCGGCGGCGCAGCGCCTCAAGATGCGCCGCGAGCTGTCCGCCGCCGCGATGGAGCTCTTCGCGACGAAGGGGTACGAGGCGACCACGGTCGACGAGATCGCGGCGGCGGGCGGTGTCGCCCGCCGCACCTTCTTCCGGCACTTCCGCTCCAAGGAAGAGGCGATCTTCCCGGACCACGACGACACCCTCGTACGGGCCGAGGCGGTGCTCAACGCGGCGCCCCCGCACGAGCACCCGCTCGACACCGTGTGCCGCGGCATCAAAGAGGTGATGCGGATGTACGCCGCCGCCCCCACGGTGTCGGTGGCCCGCTACAAACTGACCCGCGAGGTCCCCACCCTCCGCGAGGCCGAGATCGCCTCGGTGGCCCGCTACGAGCGGCTCTTCACCCGCTATCTCCTGGGCCACTTCGACGAGCACGACCAGCAGCCGGGCAACGACGACCCGCTCCTCGCCGAGGTCGCCGCCTCTGCGGTCGTCACCGCCCACAACCACGTCCTGCGGCGCTGGCTGCGGGCGGGCGGGCAGGGCGACGTGGAGACCCAGCTGGACCACGCCTTCGCGATCGTCCGCCGCACCTTCGGCTCCGGCATCGGGGCGGGCCGCTCGGCGGAGCGCCGTAGCGACCCCGCCGCCCCCGTGGCGGCCACGGCGTCGGTCAGCGGCGAGGTACTGGTGACGGTGGCGCGCACGGACGCACCTCTTGAGGAAGTCATGCGCACCATCGAGCAGGCCCTCGCGAAGGGCTGACCCGGCGCCCCACCACGCCACCCTGTCACTGCCCCACCCCGCCCCCGAAGGCGGACAC